>CALCGR010000098.1 GCA_937901025.1 uncultured Bacteroidales bacterium | reverse complement strand
GGAAGTGGTTGACCTTGCGGGTGTTGCCCATCTTGCAGCAGTCAAGGGTTCTACTCCGTTTATGCATTTCTTTGACGGATTCCGTACTTCCCACGAGTATCAAAAGATTGAGGCAATGGATATGGAAGACCTGCGCCCACTCGTGGATATGGAGGCTTTGCAGGCATTCCGCAATCGTGCCATGTGTCCTCAACATCCTACCACTCGCGGCTTGAACGAGAACCCGGATGTTTTCTTCACCCATCGCGAGGCTTCCAATGTCTATTACGATGCAGTGGCAGATGTTGTAAGCGACTACATGGATAAGATTTCTGCCATTACCGGTCGTACCTATCGTCCTTTTACCTATTATGGTGCGCCCGATGCGGAGAACATCATCATCGCTATGGGTTCTGTCACCGAGTGCCTCAAAGAGGTCATTGATTATGAAGCCGCCAAAGGACACAAATTGGGCATGATTAACGTGCATCTCTATCGTCCTTTCTCCTTAAAATACTTGCAGGAGGCATTGCCTAAGTCCGTCAAGCGCATCTGCGTCTTGGACCGCACCAAAGAGCCGGGGGCTAATGGTGAACCGCTTTACCTCGATGTCAAGGCTGCTTTGGACGAACTCGGACGCCAAGACCTTCTCGTTATTGGAGGTCGCTATGGTTTGGGTAGCAACGATACCACGCCTGCGCAGATGCTGGCGGTTTACGAGAATCTTGCTCTGCCAATGCCTAAGAATCACTTTACCGTGGGTATCAACGATGATGTTACGTTCCTATCTATCCCTGTGGGTGAAGAGATTGCCATGGGCGGTAAGGGTATGTTCCAAGCCAAGTTCTATGGCCTCGGTGCCGATGGTACGGTAGGGGCAAACAAAAACTCAGTCAAGATTATTGGTGACACCACCGACAAATACTGTCAGGCCTATTTCTCCTACGATAGCAAGAAGTCGGGTGGTTTCACTTGCTCGCACTTGCGTTTCGGTGACGATCCAATCCGTTCTACATATCAGATCAAGACTCCTAACTTCGTAGCATGCCATGTTCAGGCTTACCTCCGCATGTACGATGTAACACGTGGTCTCCGTGAGAACGGCACATTCCTCCTCAACACCATCTGGGATGCTGACGAACTCGCAAAGAATCTGCCTAACAATGTTAAGCGCTACTTCGCACAGAAGAACATCACAGTATATTTCATCAACGCAACTAAGATTGCTCAGGAAATCGGTCTTGGCAACCGCACCAACACCATCCTCCAGTCAGCATTCTTCCGCATCACTGGCGTTATCCCAGTAGAGCAGGCTGTTGAGGAGATGAAGCACTTCATCGTTAAGTCTTACGGCAAGAAGGGCGAGGACGTTGTCAACAAGAACTACGCTGCTGTCGATCGCGGTGGTGAGTACAAGGAGTTGGCAGTTGATCCAGCATGGGCAAGCCTTGAGGCTGAGCCAAAGGTATATACCGATGGTGATGCATTCATCAATGGCGTAGTTCGTCCAATCAACGCTCAGGATGGTGACCTCCTCCCAGTTTCTGCATTCAAGGGCATCGAGGATGGTACTTGGGCAGCTGGTACTGCTAAGTTCGAGAAGCGTGGTGTAGGTGCATTCGTTCCAGTATGGGATGCTGAGAAGTGTATCCAGTGTAACAAGTGTG
>CALCGR010000097.1 GCA_937901025.1 uncultured Bacteroidales bacterium | reverse complement strand
GGGAGGAGAGTACAGAGGAGGGTTAATGTGAATAATGTTCGTTTAACCATTGTACCGCTTGATTATATCCGTCGGGTCCTTGCCCGATGATACTGTGTTGACATACGTCGGTCAGTAGACTGACGCGGCGGAAAGGTTTCCTTTCCTTGATATTACTGATATGCACTTCCACCACCGGAACGGAACATATCTCGATAGCGTCGCGAATGCTTACGCTCGTGTGCGTGTACCCGCCTGCATTAATAATAATGCCGTCCACCCTACACTCTACACTCTCCGCTCTGCACTGCGATGGGTTGCCACCATAGGCTTGTAACCAATCGATGAGGTCCCCTTCGTGGTTACTCTGCTTATAGGTAAAGCAAACATCGTGCCAAACGCGTTGGAGCTCTACCATAATCGTCTCCATCGATTTCGTTCCGTACACCTGCGGGTCTCGTTTTCCCAGTAGGTTTAAGTTAGGTCCGTTGATGATGAGTATATGCATTACCTTGCCCCATTGACGGCGAGCAGGAACTCGTCATTATCGTTGGTCCGCTCCATGTAAGACTTCAGTTTCTCCATGGCTTCGGTACCATTCATATCGCTGAGTTGTTTGCGTATCTGCCACATGCGTGAGAGCACGTCTTCGGGTAATAACAGGTCATCGCGACGCGTACTGGACGCCGGTATATCCACGGCGGGGAAGATACGTTTGTTCGATAACTTGCGGTCCAATTGTAACTCCATGTTACCGGTGCCCTTGAATTCCTCGAAAATCAGGTCATCCATCTTACTACCCGTCTCGGTCAAGGCTGTAGCGATAATCGTCAGACTACCGCCATTCTCAATGTTTCGGGCCGCGCCGAAGAACCGTTTGGGTTTATGGAGCGCTTGGGCTTCCACACCACCGGATAGCACTTTACCACTCGCGGGCGCTACCGTGTTGTATGCGCGTGCAAGACGCGTGATGGAGTCGAGTAGGATGACCACATCGTGCCCACACTCTACCAATCGTTTGGCTTTCTCGTGTACAATATTCGCTACCTTCACGTGGTTCTCGGCGGGTTCATCAAACGTGGACGCAATGACTTCGGCTTTTACGCTGCGGGCCATGTCCGTCACTTCCTCCGGACGCTCGTCGATGAGTAGCACAATCATATATACCTCGGGGTGATTGTCGGAGATAGCGTTGGCAATCTCTTTTAACAACACCGTCTTACCGGTCTTAGGCTGCGCTACGATCAGTCCGCGCTGACCCTTACCAATCGGGGCAAACAGGTCGATGATACGTACACTCAACGGATCGCTCTTGTCGCCCTTACATAACTTGAACTTCTCGTCAGGGAAGAGAGGTGTCAGGTTCTCAAACGCGGTGCGACGCTTCGCTTGCTCGGGATCGAGTCCGTTGACGCGAATCACTTTATCCAACGGGAAATACTTGTCCGTCTCTTTGTTGATGCGCACCGTGCACTCTACCGTATCCCCGGTCTTAAGACCATATTGTTTGATCTGTTGCTGACTTACATAGATATCGTCGGGCGAGGAGAGGTAGTTGTAATCTGCAGAGCGCAGGAAACCATAACCGTCCTGTACACTCTCTAACGTCCCCATCGCAATCACGTTCTCACCTAAACTGAGCGGATTCTCCTCAGGCGTCTCTGTGGGCTTTACTTGTTGTCCTTCAGGTGTAGCTGGTCTTTCAGCAGACTCAGTCTGCGGTCCTTCAGCGTTAGCGGTCGTCTCCTCTACTCTTGCCTTTGGCTTGCGACCGCGCTTCTTAGGTGCGGGCTTTGTCTCTTCCGCTACCGGTGCCGGCGCTACCGGCTTTTCGGGGACTACCGGTTTTTCCGGAATCTCCGGTTTCTCCGATGCTTTCGCCTCTTCCGGCTTCACTTGCACTTTCGGCATATCCGGCACCTCCACCTTTTCTACTTTGGATGCCTGCGCTTGATGTATACGCACGCGCTCGCGCTTATTGGTTTGCTTGGCTTGCACTTCTTCCGCGCGTTGGTCGGCTTGCGCATCCAGGATACTGTAAGCAATCATCTTAGCGGTCTGACTACGACGGGTCTTCAGCCCCAACGAGTCGGCTACTTCACGTAACTCTTCGAGCGACATACGCTCGAGTCTTTTCATATCGTACTGCATAAATGTAAAATAAAATTTTTCAAAGGAAAGTCGAGAGATATTCTCGAAAAACGTTGCAAAGGTAGTGAAAATAATTGATATGTGCAAGCATTTTGAAAAAAAAATGAAAAAAAATGCAAAAATATTTGCTCATTTGAAAAAAATGTAGTAATTTTGCACGATTTTTCGCGTGGAGTAGTCTGCGCGGTGGTGTGAAAATATTAATTTAAATTATATATATCATGTCTAAGATTTGTCAAATTACCGGCAAGAAAGCCGTAGGCGGATGCAACGTCTCGCACTCGAAGCGCCACACAAAGCGTACCTTCGATGTGAACTTGTTCCGCAAGAAGTTCTACTGGGTAGAACAGGACTGCTGGATCCAGCTGAACGTGAGTGCAGCGGGTCTGCGTACTATTAACAAAATCGGATTGGACGCTGCTCTGAAGCAGGCCGCCGAAAAAGGGTATTTATACGAATAATTAGGAGGATCAGTTATGGCAAAGAAATCGAAAGAGGCTCGTGTACAAGTTATTCTTGAGTGCACTGAACAAAAGGCCAGCGGCGTGCCCGGTATGTCTCGTTACATCACCACGAAGAACCGTAAGAACACTCCTGATCGTTTGGAATTGAAGAAGTATAACCCCTTCCTCAAGCGTTACACCATCCATAAGGAGATTAAGTAATCATTTAAAACGAATTAAACTATGGCAAAGAAAGCGGTTGCAACCCTGCATACTACCAACGCCGGTCGTACTCACTCCAAATGCATTAAGATGGTGAAGAGTCCTAAGACGGGTGCTTACATCTTCGAAGAAGAAGTTGTGTTAAATGAGAAGGTAAGCGAGTTTTTTAAGTAAAAAGTCTCGTATATTTGATAAAAATGCACATAATATTTGGTTATGTGCATTTTTTTTCGTACCTTTGCACCCGAATTTTTAAAAAACTTTAAACTAATGCTGGGAATCATCATCAATCCGAAATCGGGAAAAAAGGCCTTTCGTGCCCAACGCTTATATCTCTGGCGACTGCTTAAAGCGCGTCACCAACCCTTTACCTATCGCGTAACCAAATATGCTAATCACGCGCTCGAGCTCGCGCGCGAATTAGTAGAAAAGGGGTATGACCAACTCCTCGTCCTCGGTGGCGATGGTACCCTTAGTGAGGTTATCAACGGTATTATGCGTGCGGACATCTCGCCCGAACAACGTGCGAAAATCCAATTCGGTCTCATGCCTCGCGGTACAGGCAACGACTGGGCGCGGTTCTGGGGACTGAACAAAGACTTCAAACGCTCCCTCCACTATTTCTTTGAGGAAAGTAAGTGCCAACCGCTCGATGTGGGTTGCGTCACCTATTGGCGTAACGGCATCGAACACCACCGCTATTTCATCAACTCTGTCGGTTTCGGCGTCGATGCTGTCACCTGCGTCGAGGCGCTTCCGCTGAAGTATTATATTGGTTCGCACCATGTCAATTACCTCTTTGGTCTCTTGCTTGCCGTCTTCCGTCATCAACCCATGCCCGTCAACCTCACCGCGGACGGCAAGGTGATAACGAAGGATAAGATGTTCACTATGAACATCGGTAACGGACCCTTCTCCGGAGGCGGAATGAAACAGAACCCCGATGCCGATCCACGCGACGGCATCTTCCATGCTATGTTTGTGGGCAAACCCACCTTCAAGCAGATCTGTCAAGCGATTCCCAAACTCTTCTCCGGCAAGATTAATGAGGTGGAGGTGATTCATACCTTCACCGCCAAGGATATCGTATTGGATACGAAGAAACACCTCGTTATGGAGGCGGACGGAATATTGATGGACTTCATGGGGCCCTGCGAGATCCATTGTCTCCACAAGGCCCTATGCATGACCGTCCCGAGTTACTGCTAACCCGTTATTTTTAGAACTTATAGATGATACCAATCAACGCCGAACGGCGGTTGAGTCGTTTCTCCGTGACCTTATAGTACGTGAAGTCTTTATTCCACGTCTCCTCATAATCCGGTTTATCCACCAAGTCGTTTACCTTGACATATAAGTCTAGGTAACTTAGATCGAGGTGCTTACCATAAGGCTCGATGGTGAAGGTATGCGTGAACTGCACGTTCGCACCGATATACTCGCCCTTGATATTATAAGTCGAGGCTTTCGCACTCTGATACACCAGTTCGGAGGTTAACTTCGTGTCCTTTGTCAGCGCAGCGGTTAGGTTCATACCTACCTCGAAGTTAAAGTCGGTCTTATCAATCGAGTTGTCCTTATTCACATACGTGTCGTAATAGGCACCGACCCACATCTTTGCTTTCACGGCATCGTAGTCTACCTTTAAGTCCAACATTGTTCCGCCGGTGTGCTGTTTCTTAGCATTGATCCATGTAAAAATCGTCGCCGTACTAAATCCTTCTATCTCCCGCACATCGATGATCTTCTCGGCTTTGTTCTTCGTATACCGATAGCCGATGGTCAGGTCTGTCCCGAAGTGTTCCGCCATAAACCCGTAGGTGAGCCCTACCTCGTCTTTGGTTTGGGGCTTGAGGTCGGGGTTACCGATGAAATATTCGCCTTCGGACTTACCCAAGGTTATAGAGGGATTGAGTTTGTCGTAGGACGGACGCTCCAGCGTACGTTGATACGTCAGGTCCAACCGGTGACGTGTATTGAACTTATACCCTAATCCGACTGCCAAGATATTCTGCCAATCCGAGGTCCGGAAGGCATATTGCTCCTCGGTCTTCTCAATGAGTTGGTCGATGAGTTGATGGTGATACCACTGTACGCGCTCGTTCACAGCGAACGAGAACCCTTTGTAGGTATACCCGATCTTCACATTCGGCTCCAACGCAAAGGACGAATATAGGTACGAACGATCCAGGCTCGTCGAGTCGCGCCACGTTCCGTTCACATAGTTCCATCCGCCGTAGATATCCACATCGTTATGCCATACGAAATCCAAGCCCCCCTTGAACTCCAAATCATTCACATTCCCTAAGGTCTTGTCCTCGTAATAAGCTTCAATCTTCGTATCCGCATCGTTGAGCGAACTGGCGGTGGAGTAACGCCGCTGGTTCCGATAGTACTCTCCCGTGGTCGTACGATTAAGGTCCTCGTACTTCATATTAATCAGGCCCGTGATACCGACGTATACCTTGCTCACCGTCTTTGGAAAAACGTGCGAATAGGTGATGCTCGGTTTGATCGAGTGCTCGGTGACATCCGTTGTGTCGCCCTGCCGGCCCCGCAACGAGTCGCCTAACAACGCGTAACGCGCCGATTGTGTCTCCGGGCGGTCGTTATTGCCCTTGTAATTGTATTGCAAACCGATATTGAGTACATCCTTCTCGCTTAACTTAAAGTCGCACTGCAGACCTGTATTCACATTCCAGTTCCGCTTGAAGAGGGATTTTTGCTCATACTTACTGTATACGGACTGCTTGTTCTTTGCGTCCAACGTCATCGTCGACTCCGTCGTCGGGTTGTAGTTATGCCCGCCGGAGAGGTTGAACTTCATATTGACTACAGAGGTATCTAACTTCAAGTTCAGTTTCACATCCTCCTTGTGACCGGTGTAGAAATTCCACAACCCGGAACCCTCAATATTTCCGGAGAACTGCGCCTTTAGAGTCAAAGGCAAACAAATCAAAACCGCAATAATCGCTATCTTTTTCATCATTTAATCGCTTTTAAGAATAAATCGATTGCATCATCGATCTCGTTTTCAATACTCGTGGCTTGCTGCTTGGCGTCGTAATAACGAACGGGTTGGAACTTCCCGTTGTACTTCGGTAGCACCACTTTGATGTCTACATCGCTGAGCGGACCCACCAAGTCTACTCCCACCACAATCGGCTTGTACATACTTGCGTGGTAGTTGATACCCGACAACCCGCCTTCCGGACTGATGAAGTTATTACCCGATACCGCTATGCGTGCCTTATCCAATGCCAGCAAGAAAGGATAAACCAAAATCGTATCGTGACTGAGTTTCGCTTCAGCGTAGATGGAATCAATGATACCGTTGTTCTTCTCCTTAAAGGCTAAGATCGTCGCTACCTTGTGATATAGGTCGCCCGGAATGAGCTTGAGGTTCGTACCCGACAGCGTCATCGCTGCTTGGTTGCGTTCACGAATGGACTGACCTTGGGCATCAAACATCACCATGTAGGTGAGGTTGATATTCACTTTCCCATCCAACGTACGCAGCATCGGCATCATCGAATCCACTTGCGGGATGATGTCAATTACCTTCGGGATATTAATATCCCGCATCTCAAAGTTAATCGCTAACTCGGAACTGTCCGGATAGAGCTGACCCGGCGTGTTCGGTGCATCTAATACCGCCGATACATGTAGATTGGCGGCATCTGACTTAAACGCTACATCCTTGAGTATGGCTTTACCTTCGTGCAAGTAAACCCCCGCGTGTAACTTCGAAGCATCTTGCCTAAACACCCTGCACCGATTAATCGAGGCATCCATCGCCAAGTCGATATCCGTAGGCAAGGTGATGCTGAACGGCTCGTCATCTTTCTTTTCCTCTTTCTTTTCCTCTTTCTTCTTTGCGTTCATCTCCTCACCATTATACAGTAGGTAGGCTTGTGAACACTTTTGTAGCAGCTCTAATAGTTCGTCCACATCCGTATAGTCGGATTTGAACTTCAGATCCGCAATCAACTTATCTTCGCCGTCCATCCAAGGACTGAGTTGCTTGAGTTTACCCGTCAACTCGAAGTCCGATTGACCTAACTTAAACCGACTATGATTGAGACTATACACTTGGTCCTTCAACGTGAGGTCCAGTAGCGGTAGGTCCATCTCGATATCCGCATCCACTCCTTGCAGATGCATTCGCTCTAAACGTACCTGTCCTACGGGTTGCCACTGCGTGAAGTAATCCGCCTTGCGGCCGGTGTCGTGCTCGTCATAGGTGATGACCAACGGACCGCAGGTCAGCGGCTCGCACCCGCTCTTAGTCGTGTACCTTAGGCTATCCGTCGAGAAAGAGTAATTCCACTGCGCACGCGTCTTTGCTTTGGCTTGCGGGTGTAATTCAAACCCGGCGGTAGGTTGCTTAATCCATATATACTCCGTATCGATACTTACCCGTATATCTGCCAAGGAAATAGCCGCGGTGCAGTTCTCAATGTTCTGATTATTCTTGTTTGAGTCATATTCACCGCGATAATCCACTTGAATTCCGGGAATCTCTAATCCAAGGTCCGGCATCTTGACGTTGATGTCGTCTATATCCAAGTGATAAGCATAGTTCACCATCGTCGACTTACTCGTCGGTGCTACCGCCGTCAGGTGCAGCGATGGTAACGAGGCCTCATATCCTTTCAGCAACCGCGCTTGTACGTCCTCTAACCGGATGTCGATATTCCCGTGCATGCGGTTGAGATCTACCTTCGTCCAATCACTCAAGCGGTCCCCTTGGGTCGTTACATGACAACTCACCCATCCTTTTACCTTCGCATCGTTTGTGTACGTCTTCGGATTGTTCATCGCCGCTTTGGCGCGTTTCGTACTCTCACCCGTGGCCAACCAGAACTTCTGAATCTCGTAATTCAGATTCGGCAACGTCACCGCAATCGAATCCAACATATCCTTGATAAACGGATTGACCTCCTGTAGGTTCGCTGACGCAAGTACATCAATATTCATCAGCGGGTCAAAACGCTTGAAGTCGTCCTTCAAATACAGTTCCGTCAGGTGCGCCTTTAATTGCAACGCAATCTTATCCTTATCTCTAACGTCCGCGTACGCGAGCGAGAAAGCCTTGATATCAAACGGGTCTATATCAATGAAACTACGCGAGGGGTGCTCCAAATCGAAATTCACATGAATAGCCGTCGTGAAGTCGCTGATACGGAAGGGTACGGGAATCTCCCCGCCGAGGAGCGTCGTCAACGCTTCGTCTCCCTTTACCTCTAACTTCAGTTGGGTGATGTCAAGGTCAATCATACCGTGTCTTCCCCGCATAAAATCATCGAACTTAGCCGAACCGACAAGTCCAAAATGAAAGTCCTTCCAATCCAACTGGAACGAACGGATATCCGCATGGATTGAATCCATCTGCTGGTTCATGTCCGCCGTCAGACGGGTATATAACTGAATATCCGTGAAGTCCAACTTATCGGGTTTACTCACAAACGAGGCTTGACGGATATCAATCACCACGTTCTCTACATCCAACGTGAACGGCATCTTAAATGCCGTCGTGTCCTCCTCCTCTTCCTTCGGCTCTAACTGGATAATCTCAAAGTTCCCCTTCCCTTGCTCGTTGATGAAGAGGTTAATGGCTGCATCCGAGAGCAAAATCTGATTGATGGCGATTGTCTTATGCTGCACAAACTCCATCAGGTTCAGCGTCACCACCAGCGAGGGTACACTCAGCACCGTATCCGATACGGCCCCTTGCATCGGGTTCGTCACATTCAGGTTCTCAATCTCCAACCCGAAGTGAGGAAACGTACTCCAGAACGTCAACTCTACGCGGTCCAACGTATGCGGTACCACCAGCACCGAGTCCGCTATCTCATTCACCAGCGGCGTCAAACGCTTCGCCGTGAACACGCCATGTACTAAAATCGTGACTGTAATAGCCACTGCGATGATCAATCCGACCACCGTCCATAACAATGTTTTAAAAAAAGTTTTCATATCATTAAGAATATAAACCTCCATTAATATTTATGCACTCGCCCGTGATATACGCCGCTTCGTCGCTCGCCAGGAACGCTACCAGGGCCGCTATCTCTTCGGGTTCGCCGAACCTGCCGGCGGGAATAAACTTCTTCAAGTTCTCTTCGTCCAGTCCTTCGGTCATATCCGTATGCACAAACCCGGGCGCAATCGCGTTCACGGTGATGTGTTTCTTCGCTATCTCTTGCGCTAACGCCTTCGTAGCCGCTATCAACCCGCCTTTGGCGGCGGAGTAGTTCGTCTGACCCGGTGTACCCTTCAAACCCGAGAGCGAAGCGATATTCACAATCCGCCCATTGCGGTGCCTAATCATCTCCGGGATAACGAGTTTCGTCACGTAGAAGAACGACGATAGGTTCGTCGATACCACCTTGTCAAAGTCTTCCGGCTGTAGGAACACCATCAGGTTGTCCTTTCGAATCCCCGCATTGTTGACCAATAGCTCGATATAGTCCTCTGCATGACTTTGATACCATGCGCCCAAAGCCTCTTGCACCGCTTTGGCATCCGCTACGTCGAAGGGCATAAGCGTCCCTTCACCGCCGGCGGCTACAATAGCGTCCAGTGTACGCTGCGCCTCTTCGGTATTACTACGATAGTTAATCAGTACATGATAGCCTTCCTTCGCTATCCGTTGAGCAATGGCGCGACCGATACCGCGACCGGCTCCTGTGATAAGTGCGTATTTCATTGTCGTATGATATAGTCCAAAATATGTTCCGCGGCTCTGCCGTCACCAAACAGCGGCGGGAAAACAACTTGTTTTCCCATCAACTCCCGATAGGCCGCTATAATCTTATTTTCATCCGCGTCGGCTAAGATACCCGCTCCCGCTTGTACAATCTCTACCCATTCTGTCTCCGGACGTAGGATGACCGTAGGCGTCGCAAAGAAAAACGCCTCTTTCTGTACCCCGCCGGAATCCGTCATCACCACCGCGGCGTGTTTCTCCAGCAGCAGTATCTCGAAGAACGAGGCAGGCGGTAAGAGATGGATATGCTCGTTGTTCACAAACGCCTCGTAAACATCTTTCCTCACGTTCTCCGGCAGCAGTTTCTTCGTTCTTGGGTGCAGCGGTAATACAATCTCCGGCCCCTCCTCCGCAATCGTGAGCAAGGCACTGATAATCGCAGTCAATCGCTTTGGGTCGTCGGTGTTGTTATCCCGATGAATGGTCGCCAGCACAAACTGCTTATCCTTTAACTTGCATCCGCCAATCTCAAGGTCCTCACCCGTCTGCTGGGCCTTTGCTATCTCATAAAAATAGGTTGCGTTATCGTACATCACGTCGCCACTAAACACCACATCCGGATTCTTGCCGTTCTTGAACTTCCGCTTCGATATCACCAGTCCTTCCGCCATCAGGTTCTCCACCGCCGTTGCTGTCGGCGCAAACAAAAGGGTCGATAACTGGTCGCAAACGATGCGGTTCTGCTCCTCCGGCATGGCCATATTAAAGGACCTCAGCCCCGCTTCGATATGGTAGATGGGTACGTGCAACTTCCCCGCGGCTACTGCGGCAGCTAACGTGGAGTTCGTATCCCCGTACACCACCACTCCGTCAAAGGGTTCGGATAGTAACACCTGCTCAATCCCGCTAATCATCTTCGCCGTCTGTTCCCCGTGCGAACCTGAACCTACATGCAGGTTATAATCGGGCTCGGGAATCCCTAACTCAGCAAAGAAAGCACCCGACATATTCTCGTCGTAATGCTGACCGGTATGCAGGATCTTCTCCGTTACCTTATCGGCAAAACGGGTACGAATAGCCCTCGACAAAGCGGCCGCTTTGATAATCTGCGGACGGGCACCGATGATCGTTAATAGCTTTTTCATAGGAAGCGATTTAATAACAACGTGCAAAGATACATAATTTTCTGCACATTTGCAAATAAATTTGCATTTTCCTCTTAAATATTTGCCTATTTCAAAAAAAAGTTGTAATTTTGCAGTCCAATTATATACCGATTATGAATTTTACCCATTTACACGTACACTCCCAATACTCCGTGCTGGACGGAATGAGCAAGGTCACCGATCTTGTTGACAAATGCCTCCGTACCGGTATGCGTGCTATCGCCCTTACCGACCACGGCAATATGTACGGCATCAAGGAGTTCCTCGATTACTGTAAGTCTGTCAATAAGAACCGCAAAGCCGAGATGGGCGACGAGTTCTGGCCCTTCAAACCGATTGTAGGTTGCGAGGCTTACTGCGCCCGCCGCGGACGCCATAGTATGTCCAACGAGGAAGCTGTCAGCGCCGAAGGGAAGTCGTACGTCATCGACCGCTCGGGATGGCACCTTATCCTGCTCGCCAAGAACAAAACCGGTTACCATAACCTCTGCCGGATGATCTCGCTCTCCTTCATGGACGATGCCTTCAAATATACCGCCCGTATCGATAAGGAACTGCTCGAGCAATACCACGAGGGTATCATCTGCTGCAGCGCCTGCCTCGGCGGCGAACTGGCGCAGAAAGTGATGATGGGACTCAAGACCAATGACTTCTCCGAAGCCGAGGCTACCATCGAATGGTTCAAGAACCTCTTTGGGGAGGACTATTATATCGAGATTCAACGCCACCAAACCGATAAACCCGGGGGTGACCAGTCCACTTATCAGCATCAGAAAGTCGTCAATCCCGTCCTCATCGACCTCGCTCATAAACACGGTGTCAAGGTCATCTGCAGTAACGATGCCCACTTCGTTGAGGAGGAACACGCTGAGGCGCACGACCGCCTTATCTGCCTGAGCACCAACCACTATGTGGACGATATCGACCGTCTTCATTATACCAAACAGGAATGGCTCAAGACCCCCGAGCAGATGGCCGCTATCTTCAGTGATGTCCCCGAGGCACTTGAGAATACCCAGGAGATTGTGGACAAAGTGGAGATATACGACATCGACTCCGATCCTATCATGCCTAAGTTCCCTATCCCCGAGTCCTTTGGAACGGAGGAGGAGTATCGGCAGAAGTTCACCGAACAGCAACTCTTTGACGAGTTCACCCGCGACGAACACGGTACGGTCGTTCTCTCCCAAGAAGAGGCGGAGAAGAAAATCCATAAACTCGGCGGTATCGATAAACTCTATCGTATCAAACTCGAAGCCGACTACCTCGCTCACCTCGTGCACGAGGGTGCCATCAAACGCTATGGACAGGACCGCGTCGATAACGACGAGGAACTTAAGGAGCGTATCCTCTTCGAACTCCATACGATGAAGACCATGGGTTTCCCCGGCTACTTCCTTATCGTCATGGACTTCATCCGCGCCGCGCGCGAAGAACTCGACGTGAGCGTTGGCCCCGGACGTGGCTCCGCCGCCGGTAGTGTAGTGGCTTATTGCCTACATATCACCGACCTCGACCCGCTCCAATATGACCTCCTGTTTGAGCGTTTCCTTAATCCCGACCGCATCTCCCTTCCCGATATCGATACGGACTTCGACGATGCCGGACGCGCCAAGGTCATCGACTGGGTAAGTAATAAATACGGTCAAACCCACGTAGCCCATATCGTTACCTATGGCCAGATGGCTGCTAAATCCGCCATCGCCGACGTAGGCCGTGTACAACGCGTGCCGCTGGCCCGCGTGAACGAGATCAAGAGTTTTATTCCCGACCGCGGCTTCCCCGATAACATCAAGGACGAAAAAGGCAAGAGCCCTAAACTCAACCTTAAGAACTGCTATAAGTACGTGGACGAACTCAAACAACTCCTCCACGGCGATGAACCCGAGATTAAATCCATGCTCGAGTATGCCCAACAACTCGAGGGTACCGTTCGCCAAGTAGGTATCCACGCCTGCGGTATCATCATCGGGGCGGATGACCTCACGAAGTTCGCACCCCTCTCCTCCGTCGATGACCCTAAGGAGAAACGCCGTATCCTCGTCACCGAGTACGACGGCCACGTCATCGAATCCGTAGGTCTGATTAAGATGGACTTCCTCGGCCTTAAGACCCTCACCATCATTCGCGAGTGCCTCAAGAACATAAAGAAAGCGCGGGGCGAGGACGTCGATATCGACCATATCAGTAAGGAGGATGAATTGACCTATAAACTCTTCCAGGAGGGCCGTACGGTAGCTGTCTTCCAGTTTGAGTCGCCCGGTATGCAGAAGTACCTTAAGGAACTGCAACCCACCGTCATCGGCGACCTTATCGCCATGAACGCCCTCTATCGGCCGGGACCGATGGAGTATATCCCGTCCTTCATCCGACGCAAACACGGGCTCGAACCTATCCAATACGATATCCCCGTTATGGAGGATATCCTTAAGGATACCTATGGTGTCACCGTCTATCAGGAGCAGGTCATGCTGCTTTCTCGCAAACTCGCTAACTTCACCCGTGGTCAGTCCGACCAACTGCGTAAGGCGATGGGTAAGAAGAAGATGGATGTGCTGCAAGAACTCAAGTCTAAGTTCATGGACGGCGGTAAAGCCAACGGCCATGACCAGAAGATCCTCGATAAGATCTGGAAAGACTGGGAAGCCTTCGCCTCCTATGCCTTCAATAAGTCTCACGCCGCCTGCTATGCGTGGGTAGCTTACCAAACCGCTTACCTCAAGGCCCACTATCCTGCGGAGTTCATGGCGGCTAACCTCACCGACGCTAAGGACGACATCACCGAGGTTACCAAACTCATGGACGAGTGCAAGGCCATGAAGATCAATGTCCTCGAACCCGATGTCAATGAGTCCGAACTGAACTTCACCGTCAATAGCCAAGGCGATATCCGCTTCGGTTTAGGGGGTATCAAAGGGGTAGGGGAAGGTGCCGTCAATGCGATCCTCGACGAGCGCAAGACCCACGGCAAATATGAATCCATCTACGACTTCGTGGAGCGCATCAACCTCCAGTCTTGCAATCGTAAGACCATGGAGTCTCTCGCCCTCGCGGGTGCCTTCGATGGTTTTAACCTCTATCGCGAACAACTCATGGGTCTCACCGATAAAGGAGAGATGGTCCTCGAGGTGCTGATGCGTTATGGCAATAAATACCAGGAGGATAAACACCTCCAACAAAACTCCCTCTTCGGCGACTTAGGCGATGGAGTAGGGGTGGATATCACCAAACCCGAACTGCCCCAAGTACCGCGGATGTCCCCCATCGAACGACTGAACATTGAGAAATCCCTCATCGGTATCTTCCTCTCGGCGCACCCGCTCGACGAATATGAGTTCGAGGTCACCCAACTCTGTAATATCACTTCGGCGGAACTGACCGAACTGGAAACCTTGCGTACCCCCGACGGCCGTCGTGCCGCTGCTGCCGCTGCCACCGAAGGCGACGAAACAACTCTCAACTCTCAACTCTCAACAACTCTACACTCTCAACTCTCAACTCTCAACTCACAGACCGAAGGTCTGCAAGGTCTTCGCTTCGGTGGAATCGTGACGAGCGCGGAGAAACTCATCTCAAAAAACGGAAACCCCTATGGTCGCTATGTCATCGAGGACTATGCGGGGTCTTATAAACTCACCCTCTTCGGGGAGGCGTATAAGACCTGTGCCCCCATGTTGGAACCGAACCTCTACGTGCTTATCACCGGGAACTTCCAACAGAAAGGGATGGGACAGAAATGGTATAAACCCAAACCCTTCGATGAGGCGGAGTATGAGTTTGTCGTCCAGAAAGTGGACCTGCTCAAGGATGCCCAAGCAACCTATGTCACCGACCTGACGCTCACCATTCCCGTGGAGAATGTGCAACCCGAGTGGATAGCGCAACTCACCGAACAGTGCCAAGCGCATAAAGGGAATATCCGACTGAAGATCCAGGTCTATGACGAACTCAAGAAGAATATGATTTCCTTCACCTCCCGGTCCTATGCCGTGCAAGTGGACCCAACGTTCTTCCATTGGCTTAAACTCCAGAAACAACAAGGAATACTTGATTTTAAGGTGTGAGTTATAACGACGCTATCACATATTTGTATGATTCCATGCCGGCTTTCCACCTCGTGGGAGCCGGTGCTTATAAACCCGGACTGGATAACGCCCTCCGACTGATGGCTTACCTCGGTAACCCGCAAAACCGTTACCCTACCATCCACATCGCCGGAACCAACGGCAAGGGCTCTACCTCCCACCTCATCGCGGCGGCACTCCAAGCCTCCGGCAAGAAAGTGGGACTCTACACCTCTCCCCACCTCGTCTCCTTCCGCGAACGCATCCGCGTTCTTCAATCCTCAATTCTCAATCCTCAATCCTCAATGATTCCTCCGGAATCCGTGGTCTCCTTCGTCGAAAGACACCGCGTCTTCCTCGATGAAATAAAGCCTTCTTTCTTTGAGACGACCATGGCGATGGCGTTCGATTACTTCGCTCAGCAACAGGTCGATGTGGCGGTCATTGAGGTCGGACTGGGCGGACGCTTGGACGCTACGAATATCATCACGCCTCGTTTGAGTGTCATCACGAATATCGGACTCGACCACGAGGAGTTCTTAGGGGATACCTTAGCGAAGATTGCTGCGGAGAAAGCGGGTATCATCAAACCCAATATACCTTGTATCATTGGAGAGAGTCACCCCGAGACCGGTCCTGTTTTTATTGCGAAAGCAAAGGAGTGCGGTATTTTCGGCGACGGGTTAGAAACAACGGATTGTAAGATTTGGTTCGCCGACCAATGCGGCTACCTCCGTCGCTGCCGCGAGCGGGATATCACCGAGTGCGAACTAACAGGTATCTATCAGTCGCATAACCTCCAAACCGCCTATGTCGCCTTACGACAGTTAGGCGTTCCTACGCGCGCGATAAAAGGGGGATTCGCGCACGTATGTACGCGCACGGGATTGCGCGGGCGTTGGGAACGATTGGATGCTTTTGACCGCCACTTCATCCTCGACACCGGCCACAATAGCCACGGCTTCCGTTACGTCTGTGAGCAACTAACCCTACCCCCCTACACCTCTACTCCCCTACACCTAATACTGGGTTTCGTGAACGACAAAGACGTCGACGTCATGCTCCGTATGTTGCCCGCTGACGCTACCTATTACTTCACCCAAGCCCAAACCTCCCGTGCTATCCCCGCTGCCGATTTGGTTCAGATGTTTACTGTTATTCACCCTACTCCTCTACCCCTCTACTCCTCTACCCCTACAATTGCGGCAGCAATTGAAAAAGCCATAAAAAAAACTACCCCCGATGATCTTATCTTCATCGGAGGTAGCAATTATGTAGTAGGAGAAGCGTTACGCTATCTCGAGCCTACGGATTAGAAGCGTGCACCCAATACGTTGAAACGCATGCCGTTAGCCTCAATCATGAATTGACCGTTCTCAATCACTTTCTTGGCCTTGATAGAGGATTTAATGTTGATTAATCCAACAGGAGCCTTGGTAGCAACACCCTTAAAGATTTGTATAGTAGTCTTACCATCCTTTACGTTTTTCTCGATTTGACCTTTAACTTGTACTTTGTCGCCTTCTACAACAACGTCACCGGTCGTATATTTAGCAAAGAAATCACCGTGCTCTGCGGAAGCATCGTCACTCATATAGAACGATTGGTTCTTGTATTGATCGTCAAAGGGGTATGCTTTTACTACAAATGCCTCTACAACATATTTTTCCGTCGTCTTTGCATTATCTGCCAAAGCATTACCAATCTCCATAGCTTGAGCTACGGTAATAGTAGTTACTACAGGGGGAACGATACTGCACTCGCCATCACCTAAGGTTACGGAAATTTTCTTGAAGCGAGCTTGACTTTCACTAGCCGTAAAGTTCCATGCAGTACTTTCAACGCATACCTCTTTGCCCAAACCTCCATCGTACGGCTTATCATTATAAGGATCGAATTCAAATTCCAATTTAACAATACGCTTCGAAGAAGAGATAGACATCGATGAATTTTTGAATACGCGTAAGCTATATTGTGTACCATAGCCTTTATCAACCCAAAGAGTAACACCATTCTTTTCAACACTAACTTCTGCACCCGGGTCTGCTGCGCCCTTGCCCTCAAAGTCACCAGGATTAAACTCTACATAGTTCTCATCAATAGGAGCCGGCTCAACGACAACTACAGTACCCTCCGCAATTTCAGCTTTTTGGTCGGATTCATCATTCTGATTAACATACCATTGGAGGTTACCGGTAACAGTCACCTTATCACCTTTATTAACCACTTCACCCGTGCACTTCCATGCTTCGAAAGTGCCAAGTTCAGCAGCAGCATCATCAGCCATCCAGAAACGCAAGTCGGTAGCAGACGATTTGATTACGGAAACGACATAACCCTCAACGATGTACTCATCTTCGGACGGAGTGTTAGGATCTAAGTCTTTAGCAATGTCAACGGCTTCAGCGCACGATAAAGTACCAGCAAAAGTAGCAACGGAGGCTAATGCTGCGAGAACAAAAGTGAAAAATTTTTTCATTTGATTTGAAATTAAAAGATTAATAATATATATAGAGAGAGGTTACCACGTAACCCTACTCCTCTACACCCTACACTCTACACTCTACACTCTCAACTCCCCTACATCCATTTTCGAGTGCAAAGGTACAAAAATTTTCTGATATGTGCAAGAGCGAAAGTGTAATTTTCACTTTTTTTAAAAAAAATGCTCAAAAAATTTGCACATGTCAAAAAAAAGCAGTACCTTTGCAGTCGCTTTCGTGAAAAAGCAGGTCCCCCTAGCTCAGTTGGTAGAGCAATTGACTCTTAATCAATGGGTCGAGGGTTCGAGTCCCTCGGGAGACACAAAAAGAACAGGATGCATCCGCACCCTGTTCTTTTCTTTAAGTTTATTTCATCATTCCTTCTACCCCAAGTTTCTTGAGCTCTTGCTCTATCTCCTCCTCGGGCACTTCGTACTCAACCCATTTGTCTCCGTCTTTGACCTTGACTTTCATCTTCGACGTCACTTTGCTAGACGTGTTCACGGTCGTCTTCCCGTTCTTTTGTAAGTCGGCAATCGCGTTCTCGTCAATGGATCCGCTTACGGCTTTGGTGATCGCGTCAATGACTTTGGTTTGTACGGTGTTTGTAATCTTTTGAACGAACGACTCTTTTACACTCTCTTGCTCCTTGGTCGTTGCCTCATCGTCGGCGTAACAGAACCCGACACTCAGCACCAAGGCTAATGATAAAAATAATACTTTTTTCATAATACTACATTATATATTAATGAATTTGCATGCAAAGATACAATATTTTTGCGATATATGCAAGTATTTTTTGAAATATGCAAGTTTTTTATGAAAAATAGTGAAAATATTTTGATAATTGAAAAAATAGATGTATCTTTGTAACCAAATTTGCGTAAATTATAAAAACTAACTAAAATATAAACAAATGAAAAACGAAGTTAATCGTGCCCTTGTGGCTAAGAAAAAAGTATTTCTGGCATTGCTGGCTCTCGCCACTATTGCACTCACGGGTTGCCAAAATCAAAATGGTAAGACTATGAAACAACAAGCCGTTATTGAAAACATCCAAACGCGCGTCTCTGTGCGTCAGTTTACGGGAGAGAAGATTTCCCAAGATCAGATTACTACCTTGCTCCAATGTGCAATGGCTGCGCCCAGCGCAATCAACAAGCAGCCTTGGGCTTTTATCGTCATCGATGATGACGCTGTTCTTGCCGAGTTAGGTCAAGAGTTTCCTTACAGCCGTTGTGACCAAAAACCGGCTATCGCTATCGTTCCTTGTGGCGATTTGCAGAAAGCCATTCCGGGTTCGGAAGGTTTTTGGATTAACGATGTCAGTGCTGCTACGGAGAATATCCTATTGGCTGCTCACGCCATGGGCTTAGGTGCAGTCTGGACGGGTGTTCATCCTAATATGGAGCGTGTAGCTGCTGCGCAGCGTGTGCTCAACTTACCGGAACACATCTTGCCTTTGTGCATCATCCCTGTTGGCGTTCCTGCTGAGCAACCGGCTGTCAAAGACAAATGGAACGAAGCCAATATCCACCATAACCGGTGGTAAATCAAAACTCGGAGCGGTTTTTTATTATTGTGTCATTGCCGTTTTCGCACGGCACCGCTAGGTGCAGATCGACAGAGTGAGCGATAGCGAACGGCGGAGAACCCGGTCCCCGTGTCCGTTCAACACCCACAGATTTGTTATTTGGGGATAAATACATTCATCGAAGATGTACGGATGTTGAAGAATTAGCAGATAGGAGCTTGCTCATACACTGCTAATAATTCAACAACCGTAATAAGCGACAGCTTAGTATTTATCCCTAATCCCGGCAACAAAAAAAAGAGATTCAAAAACCTGAATCTCTTTGTGGGCGTTGACGGATTCGAACCGCCGACCCTCTGCTTGTAGGGCAGATGCTCTAAACCAGCTGAGCTAAACGCCCGATCCTCGCGGATATGGGACTTTCTTAACGAAAGCGGGTGCAAAGGTACAACAAATTTTTGATATACGCAAATATTTTCGCAAAAAAATTGCAAAAAAATGCAGTTTCGGGTCAATTTTCCCCTTTTTTACCCAAAATTCTCGGCATAAGTGCACCCTTCTCGCCACCGCGAGCAACCGTAACGGGTGTTCCCGCGGATGATTAATCCCTTCCCGCAGACGGGACAACGAAGCCCCGCCTTATCGGTCTTCACTTGATAGACCACATCCGACGTCATGGCCTTCAGTTCGTCCAAAAACTCCTTTGCCTCGAAACTCCCGCGCTCGATCTGCCTTAGTTTTTTCTCCCATAGGCCCGTCAACTCCGCCGACTTGAGTAGCGGCGAGATGATGGTATGCACGAGGTTAATCCCGACCTCCGTAGCCTTGATGTTCTTTTTCTCTTTGACGATATACTTGCGTTGGTAGAGTTTCTCGATGATGGCTGCCCGTGTCGAGGGACGGCCAATACCGTTTTCCTTCATCGCGTCGCGCAGTTCCTCATTATCGACGGTCTTACCCGCGGTCTCCATCGCTCGCAATAAGGTAGCCTCTGTATACCATTTGGGCGGAGTAGTGGTCTTCTCGTTCAGTTGCGGCGTGTGCGGTCCGCTCTCGCCTTTCGTAAACGCCGGTAAGGTCTTCACCTCCTCCGCGTTCTCCGTCTCGCCCTCCTCCGGCTTGTCTTTTGCAAACACCGTCCGCCATCCCGGCGACAGCACCTGCCTACCCGTCACTTTAAAATCTATATCGCCGGCTTTAGCCAATACGGTCGTATTGCTAACCTCGCAATCGGGATAGAACGCTGCAATGAACCGTAACGCCACGAGGTCGAAGACCTTGCGCTCGTTTTCCGTGAGGTTATCGGGACGCTGTCCCGTAGGGATGATCGCGTGGTGGTCGGTGACCTTACTGTTATCGAATACTTTCTTGGTCTTTGGCAGACTCCCGGGACCTTTCTGTCCGTCCGCCTTCAGCCCTAACAGTGGTTGCACTGCCTCGTAATAGTCTTTGATGCCGGCTAAGGTGGCGGGTACCTTCGGATAGATATCCTCACTGAGGTAGGTCGTATCCACACGCGGATAGGTGGTGATGCGTTTCTCGTAGAGTGACTGAATGAGCTTGAGGGTGTCGTCTGCCGAGAAGGCATAGCGTTTGTTGCACTCCACCTGTAGGGACGTCAGGTCGAATAGTCGCGGAGCAAACTCCGTTCCTTTCTTTTTCTCTACGCTCGTGATGGTGAGTGGCTGGTCCTTGATGGAGTCCAGGAGCGCTTGTCCTTGTTCGATTGAGGTGATAGCGTGACTGTCCTCCTCCTCGGCTTCGAGTTGGGCGGAGAACGTGGTGTCGCGGTATACGGTCTTGAGTTCCCAATAGGTCTTCGGTACGAAATGTTCAATCTCTTCCTGCCGTTTCACAATGAGGGCGAGGGTAGGGGTCTGTACGCGTCCGATGGAGAGTATCTGTCTATCCTTCGCGTAACGCAGTGTATACGCGCGGGTGGCGTTCATCCCTAGTAACCAGTCGCCGATGGCGCGCATGAGTCCCGCCTCGTAGAGCGATTGGTAATGGGATTGGTCCTTGAGTTGTTTGAAGCCTTCGGCGATGGCTTCCTCCGTGAGCGAACTCACCCACAGCCGTTTGACGGGTACCTTACAACCCGCCTTCTGATACACCCATCGTTGGATGAGCTCTCCCTCCTGACCGGCATCACCGCAGTTGATCACCTCGTCGGCTTGACTTATGAGGGCTTTGATTACGTTAAACTGTTTCTGTACGCCCTTGTCCTCCGCCACTTTGATGCCGAAGCGCTCCGGCACCATCGGGAGGGACGACATATTCCAGCCCTTCCACCGGTCCGTGTATTCGTTCGGATCGAGCAACGCACAGAGGTGACCGAAGGTCCAAGTGACTTGATATCCGTTTCCTTCGTAATACCCGTCGTGCTTGGTGTTCGCACCGAGCACATGAGCGATATATTGACCTACAGAGGGTTTTTCAGCAACGCAGACGATCATATTAGTGTAGAGTTTAGAGTGTAGAGTTTAGAGTAGTTTAGAGTTGATAGCGAGGGAGGCAAGGGTGAAGCCGAAGGTGCCGACCACGGGAGCATAGCTCCCTAGGGAGTAGGGGGGTAGGGGAGTAGAGGAGTAGGGTATCTCGGCGGAATAGACGCACGGAACCTTACGCAAGGGGAGCATTCCCGTCTTCTTCATCTTCGTGCGCAGGGCGCGGGCGAGGGGACAACCCTCCACCTTCCAAAACTCCGCTACTTTGACCTGTTGCGGGTCGAGTTTGCGTCCCGCTCCCATCGAGGACAGCACGACCGCCTCGGTCTTCGTCGCCTCGTGGAGGAGCAGCATCTTATCTTCTACGCTGTCGATAGCGTCAATGATAATGTCGTATTGTCCTAAGTCGAACTCGTTTGCCGTCTCGGCACTGTAGCGTTGGTTGATGGCTACGATATCCGCCTGAGGCACAATCGTGAGTAAGCGTTTGCGCATCTCCTCCACTTTCGGCTGTCCGATATTCGCCGCCGTCGCTACCACTTGTCGATTGATGTTCGTATCCGCCACGGTGTCATAATCCACGATCGTCAGATGTCCGATGCCGGTTCTTACCAACGCTTCGGCGCACCATCCCCCGACACCCCCTACACCAAAGAGGATGACCTTCGTTGCTTGCAGCCGCTTCCACGCGTCTTCACCCATCAGTCCTATCGTTCTCTCAAAGTACATAATCTTCAATAATCCGCAATGCGGATTCAATGCCATCGAGTGCGGAGGAGGTGATCCCGCCGGCGTAGCCGGCTCCCTCGCCGCATGGGTAGAGGGTAGGGTGGGACACCGACCGCCGCTCACTATCTCTTACAATCCTCACCGCACTGCTGCTCCTACTCTCCACGCCGAGGATGACCGCCTCATTGGTGAGGTACCCCGGGTACTTGCGGTCGAAGTCGCGGAAGGCTTGCTGTAGGCGCTTGCCGATGAAGGCGGGCAGCCACTCGTGTAGGGGCGAACTCACCACTCCCGGCAGGTACGATGTCGCGGGCAGGTCCTTACTGAGGCGCCCTTCTACGAAATCCCGCAACCGCTGCGCCGGTGCCTCATTATGCTCCCCGCCGTGCGCCTTGGCCAGCGTCTCTAATTCCTCTTGGAAGGCTAAACAATCGCCCACATCCTCCGGATGGATCTCGACGACGATGCCGGAGTTCGCATAGGGCGAGTTGCGCTGACTGGCACTCATCCCGTTCACGACGCACCCGTCCTTCGTACTGCCGGCGGGTACGATATGTCCGCCCGGACACATGCAGAAGGAGTACACGCCGCGGCCCGAGACTTGCGTCACGAGCGCGTAGGACGCGGGGGGTAGGGGAGTAGAGGAGGAGGGGAGTAGGGTGTTATGGTGATACATCAGCGCATTGATGAGGGATTGGGGGTGCTCGACGCGGACCCCCATCGCGAAGCCTTTGTCTTCCATCGTCACGCCTTTGGCGGCGAGCATACGATAGGTGTCGTGGGCCGAATGGCCGATGGCGAGGATGATGGGTTCGTGCGTAGCGAGGAGCTCATCAAAGAGGGCCTCGTCCATGCAGGTGCCGAAATGGATCTGCCCGCCGTGGGAGAGGATGCACTCGCGCATGGCTTTAATGATGGTCGGCAGTTTGTCGCTCCCGATATGGGCGTGGGTCTCGTAGAGGATGGTATCGTTCGCTCCGAAGTGATGGAAGAGTTCCATCACCCGTTGCATGTTTCCTTTTTTCTTACTGCGGGAGAACAGTTTCCCGTCGGAGAACGTCCCCGCGCCGCCTTCGCCAAAGCAGTAGTTGGATTCGGGATTGAGTCCCTCGTTGCGGTTGAGCAGTGCAATGTCTTTCTTGCGCTCGCTTACGGTCTTACCCCGTTCGTAGATGATCGGCCGTACCCCGTGTTCGATGAGCGTGAGTGCGGCGAATAGTCCCGCGGGACCGGCCCCGATGATGTGTACCTGTCGCTTGGCTTGGTGTACGTCCTGATAGTGGGGTGGCTCATAGAGGGGTATCGGCGAGTCTATAGGAAGGTAGTGCCCCTCGTCGTCACAAAGGACTGTGAGGAGCACCTTGATATCGCGTTGGCGTGCATCCACGGACCGTTTGACAATCCGGTACTGTTTCTCTATGCGTTCCGCCTCCGCCGGGCTCTTTATTATTTGTACTTGTTTCACCCTACTCCTCTACTCCTCTACTCCTCTACCCCTATTTCTTGAGTGCCGCGATAATCTTAGTTTCGAGCTCTGCTGCCAGGTCGGGATTATCCTTAATCACTTGCTTGGCGGCGTCGCGCCCTTGGGCGAGTTTATTGCCGTCGTAGCTGTACCAGCTGCCGGACTTGGTGATGACACCCGTCTGTTCGCCGAAGTCGAGGATCTCGCCTACGTGGGAGATACCCTCGTTGAACATCAGGTCGAACTCCGTATTGCGGAAGGGGGGTGCCACTTTGTTCTTCACTACCTTGACGCGTACGCGGTTACCGAGTACCTCTTCGCCGTCCTTGATGGCGTTACCCTTGCGGATGTCGAGGCGTACGGAGGCGTAGAACTTCAGGGCGTTACCACCGGTGGTGGTCTCCGGACTGCCGAACATCACGCCGATCTTCTCGCGCAGTTGGTTGATGAAGATGCAGGTCGTTTGGGTCTTGTTGATCGTTGCGGTTAACTTACGCAGGGCTTGGCTCATCAGTCGGGCTTGCAGTCCCACTTTGTTGTCGCCCATCAATCCTTCTATCTCGGCTTTCGGGGTCAGGGCGGCTACGGAGTCTATCACCACGAGGTCTACGGCGCTACTGCAAATCAGGTCGTCCGCGATCTCTAAGGCTTGTTCGCCCGAGTCGGGTTGCGCGATGAGTAGGTTCTCTACGTCCACACCCAGTTTCTCTGCGTAGAACCGGTCAAAGGCGTGTTCGGCATCGATGATAGCCGCGATACCGCCTTGTTTCTGTGCCTCCGCCATCGCGTGTATGGCGAGCGTGGTCTTACCGCTACTCTCGGGACCGTAGATCTCGATGATACGTCCTTTCGGGTATCCGCCTACGCCCAGGGCCATATTCAGTCCTAAACTACCGGTGGAGATGACGGGTACGTCCTCCACTTTGTCATCGCCCAGGCGCATGATTGCCCCTTTTCCGTAGCGATTGTCAATCTTGTCCATTGCTGCCTGCAGTGCCTTCAACTTCGCACTGGAGGGAGCTGCTTTTTCTTCTGCCATAGTATTGTAATTTAGTTAGTATATATTTTTATTTTAACTTCTTTCGCGCTGCAAAGGTACAATTTTTTTTTCATATATACAAATTTATTTGTATTTTTTACGATTTTGTCCGCTTATCATGGCCACAAAAAAATGCGACTTTCGAGTGAAAATCGCATTTCATCCTTCCGATTTGTTCAACAAAGGAACGGAACTGATGCTTATCGCCGTCAACTGGGTTCAATCCCTCCCGGGTGCTTTTGTGCAGTTTTAGATTTGTATATCTTTTCGTTTAGGGACAAGCGCCTTCATAATGCTCCATGCTAAGAGATAAACCACACCGCAGAAGCAGAACATAATAAAGTATCCCGCGGGTTTACCGCTAAAACCGAGGAAAGTAAACGCATCTCCCGCCTGCTCGGCATAAGCGAACAGGTTACCGGCACATTTCTGAATAAACAGCGAACCAACACCTCCCGCCATGGCACCAATACCAGTGATGGTGGCAATCGTGGACTTAGGAAACATGTCGCCTATGGTCGAGAACAAGTTCGCCGACCAAGCCTGATGTCCTGCGGCAGCGAGTCCAATCAGGATAGCCGGCCACCAAGCCGAGTTAAAATGCATTCCTAACGGTTGGGCCAACAAAGCACAAAGGGGGAAGAAAGCGAACATCAACATCGCTTTCATACGACCCGAATAAGGTTCCATCCCGCGTTTCTCTACAAAGATTTTCGGTAAGTAACCGCCACCAATCGACACAATCGTTACGATAGCGTACAATGTGAAGATAAGCGCCATGCCCATTCCGGAAGAGGCTTTATAGCCAAACTGATTCTGGAAGTAAGACGGAGCCCAGAACAGGAAGAACCACCAAACACCGTCGGTGAAGAACTTACCGGTGATGAACGACCAGGTCTGCTTATAACTCAACGCTTTCCAGATAGACATAGAAGGCTGAGAGGCAGATGGGCTGATGGGTTGAGAGGTCTCATTTTCGTCTTGACGAATATATTTCAGTTCCGCCTCGTTGACGTGTTTACTATGCTCGGGGCTATCGTACATGAACTGCCAGAAGAAGACCCATAAGAATCCGAGGGCACCGATGATAATAAACGCCATATCCCATCCATAAGCTTTAGCCAAAGGCGGAATACACAGAGGAGCCGCTAAGGCTCCAACGGAAGCTCCGGCATTAAAAAGAGACGTAGCGAAGGCGCGGTCTTTTTTCGGGAAATATTCCGCCGTTACCTTAATGGCAGCGGGGAAGTTACCCGCTTCGCCCAAGGCTAAGATCCCTCGACAAAGCAGGAACAGATACACACCCGTTGTAGCAATCGCCAAGGCGGTATTAGAGCCTATCTCGACCGCATGAAACTGCTCATGACTAAGTCCGAGGATACCCATTACTCCTAAACCACAAAGGGCATGCATACATGCGCCGACCGACCAGACGATAATCGAAATGATATACCCTTTCTTCGTGCCCATCCAATCTACGAACTTGCCCGCAAAGAGGCAAGCAATAGCATAAAAGATGGAAAAGAAGCCGGTGATGGTTCCATAATTGGCATCCGTCCAATGGAAGGTAGGTTTAATGAACTCCTCATACGTCAAACTCAACACTTGACGATCGAGGTAATTGATAGTAGTAGCAGCAAATAAAAGGGCGCAAAGATACCAACGCCAGTTGGTCATCAGTTTTTGTTGAGTAGTCATTGAGTGTAGAGTTTAGAGTGTAGAGTTTAGAGTTTTAAGTAATTGGGTGATGGCGTTCCAGTCTTGGGATTCTAGCACGTCTTTAGGAAAGAGCTTGGAACCCATGCCGACACACCAGGCTCCGGCATTGAACCAAGATTCAAGGTTCTCTTTTTCCGGACTCACACCACCTGTGACCATCACTTTAGACCACGGCATAGGAGCCATCAGTCCTTTAATCATCTTGGGTCCATAGACATCGCCGGGGAAGAGTTTCGTTACTTCGCACCCTAGTTCTTGTGCACGGAAGATCTCCGTTACCGTACCGCAACCCGGTATATAGGGTATCGCTTTCGTCTTACAAACCTCATAGACCGATTGACTAAAGCAAGGTCCTACAATAAAGTCCGCTCCGGCAGCAATGAAGCGTTCGGCATCTTGCCCATAAACAACAGACCCCACACCTAAAAGCAGGTCCGGCATTTGTGCGGTTGCCAAGGCACGCAAGACAACAAAGTTAGCATATGCAGCCTCACCGCGGTTGGTGAACTCGAACACACGGACACCCCCATCGTAACAGGCTTGCATCACATGCTGACAAACAGTACTGTCACCATGGTAAAAAACGGGAACAATCTGTCCCTTACATTTATCGCTGAACACGCCCATTGCTATTTCCTCCGACTAATGATTCTACTTCTTGTTCACTGACGAGATTGAAATCTCCGTTGATAGTGTGCTTAAGCGCACTCGCTGCCACAGCAAACTCCAATGCTTCGGCTTGCGTCTGTTTGGTCAACAAACCATGTATCAACCCTGCCGAAAAAGAGTCTCCTCCGCCTACGCGGTCAATGATAGGATTGAGGTCGTAGTGTTTGGACTCATAAAACTCTTTTCCGTTATAAATCAAGGCCTTCCATCCGTTATGGGTAGCGCTATAAGACTCGCGTAAAGTGGATACCACATATTTAAACCCAAACTCGGCCATCATTTGCTTAAAGATACCTTCATACCCTTTGGCATCGGTTTGTCCGGCATTGACATTGGCTTGAGGCTTAAACCCAAGGCAGAGTTCTGCATCTTCTTCATTGCCAATGCATACATCCACATATTGCATCAGAGGACGCATAATGGAAATAGCCTTTTCTGAAGTCCATAGTTTCTTACGGAAGTTCAGGTCCACGGATACGGTCACCCCGTTTCGCTTTGCGGCTTGGCAAGCGAGTAAGGTGAGTTGAGCTGCCTTATCTGAGATGGCGGGAGTGATACCCGACCAATGGAACCAATCCGCATCCCGCATGATGGTATCAAAATCAAAGTCCGAGGGATCAGCTTCAGCGATAGCACTATGGGCGCGGTCGTAAATCACTTTGGAAGGACGCATAGCCGCACCTGTCTCTGCGTAATACAGACCCACCCTATCACCACCGCGGACGATATAATCCGTATGAACACCATAACGGCGCATAGCATTCACGGCTATCTGACCAATCTCATGATTGGGTAACTTGGAAACAAAATACGCATCCTGCCCATAGTTGGCTAAAGAGATGGCAACATTAGCCTCCCCGCCACCGGGAATAATACGGAAGGTTTCCGTTTGAACGAACCGATCGTTGCCGTTAGGCGAAAGGCGAAGCATAAGTTCGCCAAGAGTAATGATCTTAGACATAATTTTTATAGTTCAAAATAAGACTTTGCGTTATTAAAAGCAATATCCTCCACCATCTGTTGTAATCGTTGTTTCTCGTAACCGGTATAAGGAATGAGTCCTTGTTCCACCTCTGTTCCTAAGACATTGCATAATATCCGGCGGAAATACTCGTGACGCGGGTAACTGAGGAAGGAACGGCTATCGGTGAGCATCCCTACAAAACGGGATAACAGGCCGAGGTTACTGAGTGCCATCATCTGTCGCTCCATACCCTCCTTATTATCAAGGAACCACCAAGCGGAACCGAGTTGTATCTTACCGGGGATAGAGCCGTCTTGGAAGTTTCCTAACATTGCTCCAAGCATCTCGTTCGCACAAGGGTTAAGGCTATAGAGGATGGTACGCGTAAGGCAACCTTCACTATTGAGTTCATCTAAAAGGTGAACTAAAGGAAGAGCGGCATTAAACTCTCCTATGGAATCAAAACCGGCATCAGGACCCAAAAGGTTGAACATCTTTGTATTGTTATTGCGAATAACACCATAATGGTATTGCTGCGCCCAACCGGCTTGAGCATCCATTCGTCCTTGTTCTAACAAGAAAGCGTGTTTATAGCGAGCTTTATCCTGTTCGGAGAGAGGTTGTCCCGCTAATGCACGACGAACAATATCATTCACTTGGTCAGCAGTAAAGGGCGCATCATAGAACGTATCAAAACCGTGGTCGCTGATTCGGCATCCGTTTTGAGCAAAGTAATCGTGACGAACCTGTAGGGCATGCGTGAGGCTGTCAAAATCGGTAATTTTTACCCCACTCACATTGGACAATTTATCCACATATTCTTTCCAAGCCGGTTTCTCGATAGCCATCGCGTTATCGGGACGCCAAGCGGGGAGCATTGAGCCCCCTCCCGACCTCCCCCCGCCGGAGGGGAGGTGAAGAGCGTATTGTTTATGCCACTCAAGGGAGTCGATGGGGTCGTCGGTGGTGCAAACGGTGTGAACGTTATAGTGTTGCATCAATCCCTGAGGACAGAACTTAGGGTCGGACTGAATCTGACGATTGCACTCTTCATAAATTTCCTTAGCCGTCTCGGGGTTGAGACATTTATCGATACCAAAGGCTGTTTTGAGTTCCAAGTGCGTCCAATGGTAAAGAGGATTACGGAAGAGATAAGGCATCGTTTCTGCCCACTTTTCAAATTTCTCCCAATCGGAAGCATCGCCGGTGATATACTTCTCATTCACCCCGTTGCTGCGCATAGCGCGCCACTTGTAGTGGTCACCACCAAGCCACATTTGGGTGAGGGATTCGAAGCGTTTATTCTCAGCCACCTCTTTAGGGCTAAGGTGGCAGTGGTAATCAATAATAGGCATCTTCGCAGCATGCTCGTGATAGAGTTCGCGAGCAGTAGCCGTTTGCAAAAGGAAATCGTAGTCTATAAACATGTTAGTCGTTCGTTTTAGTCGTAGAAGCCGGGTTGCTTAAAAGGAATATTCAGTTCGCGGTCAACGGTAGCGAGGATACCTTGTACTTGTCCTAAGGCGAACATGCGTCCTAAGAACGAGTAACCGGCATTATACCCTTTATCGCCGTCGTCAAGCATGGTCATACCATGATCCACACGCATAGGCAGACGGTGACCGCTGTTAGGCAGTCCTGTTTGTTCAGCTTGCTCAAAAATACGGCATAGTTCAACAATATCCGCACGACCGCCTAAATGGCTTGCCTCTGTGAAGTTCCCGTCGGGGAAGATATGGCACGAACGCAGGTGCACGAAATGGGTGCGGGAAGCATACTTGCGAGCCAATGCAACCACATCGTTATGCGCTCCGGCAGAAAGACTGCCTGCACAGAAAGTCAGGCCGTTATGGGGATTGGGTACGGCATCTAAGAACCGCTGTATATCCGCATTATTTCCTACGATACGCGGTAAGCCGAAGACCGGATAAGGCGGATCATCGGGGTGAACGCACATATTGATATCGTACTCATCACAAATGGGCATGATAGCCTCTAACCAATACTGCATATTTGCTTGCAGTTGCTCTTTATCTATGCCCTTATAGAGGTCAAGCAGTTGACGGAAGAGTTCCAACGGGTGCTCGTCGCCCTCGTGGAAATTGCCACTAACGAAACCTTGGGTCTTGATAACGATATTCTCCACCAAGGCGTGGTCACTCTCGGGAGTGGCTTGCGTGTGCATCTCATCTGCTTCCGCTACGAGGTCCCGGTGCCAATCCGCATGTTCCTCACTGAAGCGTTGCCAATCAGCTCGAGCTCCTTCACGACGGAGAAGGTAGATATCAAAGTAAGCAAATGCACCCCAGTTCATATAAAGGTTGGTTGAACCATTGGGATTGGGGTGGTTGAGGTCTGTACGCGCCCAATCGAGGACGGGCATAAAATTATAGCATACGCAATGAATACCCTCTTTACCGAGGTTGCGAAGCGACTCTTTATATACTTCAATCTGTTCGTCACGGTCGGGACCGCCATACTTAAGGGTCTCCACTACAGGCAGCGATTCCACCACAGACCAACGCATACCATAAGACTCAATATAGGTCTTAAGGTCATGTATCTGTTCTTGTGTCCATACTTGGCCGAGAGGGACATCGTGCAAAGCAGTCACAATACCCTCAACACCTATTTGCTTTAACATAGCAAGAGTAATCTTATCCTTCTTGCCAAACCAACGCCATGTTCTTTCCATTTATCTTGCAATTACGTATTCATGTAATGTTTTTCTTACCGCGCCAAAGGAAGCATATAGTTCTTTTGCCATATCTTCAATGCGCTCGCCGATACCCATCTCGTAGAGGTCCACGGCAAAGATATCCTTGCGGCTATAGAGTTGGCGCAAGGGCGACCAGTCTTGGTCCGGCCTCCCTATTTGGAGCGGAGCCACTATCGCTTGCAGTTCGCTCAGTAGCGGATCGGGCGAGGGCTCAAAAGGCTGTCCCTTGTCGTCTATCCCTTTCAAGTAACGAGCATATGCGGCGAGAACAAGCGGGATAAGCACTAAGTTGGCGGTATCTAAACCGCGGTCCCTATATTTGCGTAAGGTCTCGCCGAAACGAATAGGCAGTTTTTGGGACGTATCCATTGCGATACGCTGAGGCGCATCGGGCATAAACGGATTGGGTAGGCGTTTCTTAATGACGTCCCCGATGAACTCGTACGGATTGAGGATACCCGGGTCGGTTACGACCGGCATGGCTTCCATATACCCCATCTTCTGAATGAGCATACGTATATCCTCATCCGCCATCTCGGCAGAGATAAGGGTATAATTGAGCAGGCACCCGAATAGCGCCATAGAGGTATGCAACGGATTGAGACACGTGGTGACTTTCATCGTCTCTACCTTATCTACCACCTCGCGTGAGGTATAGAGTGTGCCTCCCAACTCCAACGGCGGGCGGCCTTTCGTATAGTGATCCTCAATGACGAGATATTGCACTTCTTCCGCATTAACGAATGGGGCGGTGAAGGTGTGCTTATCCGTCTCAATATAACTATTATCTTCAAACCCGTCTTTAGCAAGGAGTTCTTGTACTTTGGCGTGCGGACGGGGAGTAATCTTGTCGATCATCGACCAAGGGAAGGTGATGCGGGTCTCGTCTTGCAGATAGTCGAGAAAAGCTTTCGGCACGAGTCCGTCATTGACCCAACGGGTAGCATAAGCCAGTACACCGGCGCGTACCTTATCCCCATTATGGGAGCAGTTATCCATGCTCTGCACCGTGAGAGGCAGGGCTCCTGCACGGAAACGCTCAAGTAGCAGGACACACACCTTACCCATCGCCAAACAAGGAGTCAGTCCGCGACTAAGGTCGGTTTCGTTATATGAATACCCTTTCTCCGTGATGGTGAAGGAAATCATTTGCAATGAAGGCTGACGGAAGATCGCTTGTAAGCGTGCCCAATCAGCAAACTGATAATCGGCCTTAAGGGCTTCCGTGACAGAACCAATCACTTTCTTCTCTATCGTTCCGTTGGAACATAGGCTAACGAGCAGCGAGAGGTTCTGATAAGGGGTATAGACCTTATCTACGATGTCGTAGTCAAAGGTTTCCGCCATGATAACACCATGGTCATACTGTCCCGAATTAAGGGCATCATTGAGTATTGCAGCGGGGAAGGCGCGGAAGATGTTTCCGCCACCGAAGTGCACCCAAGTAGGGTGTTCGTAGGTGCGTTGTCTTAGTGCAGTAATATCAAACGAGGGTAACTGATAACCCTTCTCCACCCATGGTTGTGGGTCAAAGGACTTCGAAAAAATATCTGTGAGTTTCATATGCTTAAGGATTTATGTTGCAAAGGTACTACTTTTTTTTGATATGACCAAATTTATTTTAATTTTTTTATCTAATTCTTCAATCTTCATTCTTCATTCCCCCTTCAGGGGGCTAGGGGGTTAGGGGGCTCACTTTCGTAGGTAAATCGCTTTCATAATACGGAAGCCGAAGCGTCCACAGTTTGATAAAGCTTGCGTGGAACTCGTGCAAGCGTAATTTGAGATGATAGATTGGTACGCATTACTTAGTGCTTATTAATTTTATTTTGGTGGGCTTTATGCCAAACGACACACACTAAAAGAACGGAAAGCAAGGCTGCGCCTATCCAAAACCAAAGGGCGGGTGTGAAGTTATAAGTATCACCCACTTTGTTTCCGTCGAGGAGTACACCACTGACAATATCTTGTAATCCCGCGGCTGCGTAGGAAGCCAATCCGACCACGCCAAGGGCTGCGCCGGAAGCCTCACGAGGAACGATATCCACCGCCATCAGCCCTCCTACGAAGCAGATGAGTACGCCAATAGCGATACCGAAGATGACCATTGCCAAGATGTTTACCCACAGCATATTACCACCAAAGGCGAAGAGGACCAGTGCTAACACTTCTAATAGTCCTGCCGAAACGGCGAGGATGTATCTGTTCCCTTTAAAGAATTTATCAGACACCCAACCCGAGAAGACGGTGCCGATAATTCCAAGCAGGGCATTGATAGATACAATCTGAGCCGCTTGAACAAGTTCAAAGCCTTTGGTCTCTTGTAAAAAGAGCACGCCCCAACCATTGATGGCGTAACGACTTACGTACATAAACGCAGAAGCCAAAGCAAGCACCCAAACGTAAGGGTTCTTGATGGCAATAATTTGGGCTTTTCCTATATTCTTATCTTCGGGTTTGACTTCGGCTTTTTCATGCGCATAGACTTCCACAGGAGGGAGACCTTTACTCTCCGGCGAGTCGTGCAACATAAAGAGGATGATGAGAAAACCTATCGTACCGGCGATAGCGGCTCCAATAAACCCGAATTGCCATCCAAAAGCAGCAACGAGGCAACTTACCAAAAGGAAGGAGAAGAACTCTCCGAGGTTATGGCTCGCCGACCAAAAGCCGTAGAACGTGCCTCTACGAGAAAGAGGAAACCATCGGCTTAAAGCAATCACGCAGGGAGGTGCTCCCATTGACTGTCCTAAACCGTTAATACCCCAAAAGACCGCAAAAACAGCATAGAAAGCGCCTAACGAGATGGCGGTTTGTTGAGCGGTGAAGAAACCCAAGAAACCGACGGTCAGGTTAG
>CALCGR010000096.1 GCA_937901025.1 uncultured Bacteroidales bacterium | reverse complement strand
GTATGCTGACCTTAGCCGCCATCATCGGCATTGTGTGCGTAATATTTGGGGGCGTAACTGTATAGTTTCACCCAGCCCCATATTCAAGCATGCTTGGGGTCAAAATTGAAAAAGTTTCCCCTTATGTCCATCAATCACTTCGGTCGCATTCTTGCGGCCGTTTTTTTTAACTTCCTGTGCCGCGCATTTTTGCGCGGTGTCCGCCCTCAATGCCATTGATGCGTCAGCGGGCGGACCTTGTTATATCGTTAACTTAGCCCCGCATACTATGCGGGTTCCCTGTATCAATGTCCCCTTTCCCGAGATTTTCCAATCTCGGCTCGCAGACAAAAATATGTCTTTTATTGAAAAAGACAAGAAAATGTCTCGTTTTTTTGAAAAAAAAGTTGTACCTTTGCACTCGATTTCGATGCAAGGGTATTTTTTTTAGGCATTATTTTTTGCCGCTTTTTAAGGGAAAAATTTATGCCTTTTTTAATCAAAAAAAAAGTTGTACATTTGCACTCGAATTTGCAAAGTAAACCCAAAACACTACTTTATATGTATAGTAGAAATGTATAACTAACATCATTATTAACCCGTGAGGTTTTTGTAGGTCTTGTTCCGGAACATTGAAACGACGTCGTTCACCAAACAGGAGCCGAACACAAACTCTTACGGAAATGAAAAGAACAAACTTTCATCTCGAAGAAGCACAAGCGCAGAAGCTGCGCCAAGCACTCATCACCATTCAACGCCTCCGCACGGTAGACGTGAAGAATCCTATTATCATGTTCCCCGACGAATATTACTTCGTTGAGCGAACCCTCATCGAGTTAGGCTATCTAAAACCTAATAAGAACCAATGCGCACATACGCGTTTCCTTAATCTAATGGACGAACTCCAAGTACCGTTCCGCATCGGCCGTCCTACGTTAGATCAACTCCGAGTAGCTGCTAATCATATTACTGCCGACCCGTTTCCTTGGCAAGCGGCAGAAGATAATGGTCATTTAGAAGATAATTCGAATGATCTAAAGCGTTGGCATACCATTTACCATAATCTGGAGGAAGCCCTAAAAGACCAACCCGAGCAAGAAATCGAGACTGTTTAACTCGAAATTCTAATTCGCTAAATCGATTTTTCTATGGTTTAGTTCGAATATTTGGTATGGTATTTTTCTTGTATATTATTTTGTGAAAACGCAACGGCTCCCACCTGTTAATGAATAACAATCAATCCGCTGGACGTCATCACCCCAACTTCAGCCCGGAGGATTGAAAAAGGGTTGGGGAACCCGGTGGGAGCCGTTCTTTTTAAAAATAAGATTATGAACACATTTAATGGAATTATCGAAAAAGTAGGTGAAGTTGAACATTTCACCACGCAAGACGGACGACCCTTCTCTCGTCGTCGAGTATTATTGAAAACCGTAGAGGAGTTCCCACAATCGATGGAGGTTACGCTCTCCAATGATCTGGCAGAATCCTTTAACGGACAAGTCGGACAACAAGCTACCGCCTACATTAAGTTCAAGACGCATCCTAACAAGGACAACACCGCGCTCTTCAACGACATCCAGGCCTGGCGCATCGACTACTAATGTTTAACCTATTAATAAGATAACTATGAGTAAATCTAAAAAATCCGCACCCAAGATGGTGCCCGCTTATTCCCGATTGTCGTTAACCAAGAATCGGCTCACCGTAGTCGTGTCTCTCCCTAGCGCGGGAATGGAAACTCCACAAATCCTCGACAACTTCTTCGAACAAACCGAGAAATGTGCCGATTTTATCGAAACCCATAACATCACAACGCTATGAGTATCCCACGCTTTTGTATCCAAAACCGCATTACCGACAAGGAGGCAACTCCTTGCTCGGTAGAGCGTTGGAAAGCCCTCGCGGCCAGTCCCGAGGTGCAATCCGTCTGTGACCAAATCAAACTGCTCGACGGGAAGGATAAGGAAGAACTGTCTCTCCTCAAAAAACAACTTCCCGCGGCAGCCTATCATTCACAAAGCTTCTTGAACAATGAACGCAAAAATCAAAATGCTATTCCGTCCGGTCTGGCAATGCTTGACATTGACGATGTGGAAAATCCCACTGATGTGTTTAATGGTTTTACTGATGATCGTCTCCGCACTCATCGAGTCTATCTCGTTACGATTACTCCGTCTGGTCACGGACTCAGACTTGTCTTCGAACGAGAAGAAGGAGAATCCATCCAAGCAGCCCAAGAACGCATCGCAAAGGTTTTCTCTATCCCAACCTTTGACGCTTCAACTAAAGACCTCGCAAGGGCTTCTTTCATTGTCCCTCTCTCTTACGTCCTCTACCTCGACGAAACCGGACTCGAGTTCCCCGATGAGGCTACCGCCCAAGAAACAGCTGCTCGCTTTACCTTGGAACAGCCAGCGTCCATAGACGCTCGAGGAGCACAGACAGACCTCCGTAAAAACAGTAGTGCCCCCGCCTTGGGGAAGGTGGGGTTAGGGGCGACGCCTGGGGCGTCGGTTTTCGAGGAGGTGCTGTCGGAGCGGACGAAAAAACCGGCTGTTCTGACCTACAAAGGAATCCCCTATTCGGATATTGTGCAGGAGTTAGTGACATTGTTAGGCGGCAGCCCCGAAGTCGGCGAACGTAACACCTTTTATTTTACGCTCGTACGTTATGCGCGTTACATCTGCGACTTCAACCCCGAACAACTCCTTGCCATCCTGCCCGACTTCGGACTCAGTGTACAAGAACGCCGTTCCATCATCACCTCCGCAGTCAATCGCCCGCGTAAAGCCGACCTGCCCGACATCATCACCCGTGCCCTCACTGCCGCTAAGGCAAGTACGAGCGCGTCTGAGGAGGCGGAACACAAAGCCGCTTACTCGTGCGACGACCTTCCGCTGCCCAAACTGCCCAAAGTCCTGGAGACAATCTGCCACCGATTACCTGACGAGTTTCGACCGGCCATGGTTATCGCGTCACTGCCCGTCCTTGGTGCATTGGCCACCCGAGTCCGTTTTGATTACTTAGACCACCAGGAACACTCGTTCTCGTTTATGTCTTGCATCACGGCTCCCGCGGCTACGGGGAAGTCCTTCATCCGCCGTCCCGTCAACCTCCTGCTCACGCCCATCGATGAGCAAGATGAGGTCGAACGCGAGAAGGAACAAGAGTATAAGGACAAACTCCGTGCTGCCAAGAACGCTAAGATGCAACCCGAGAACCCTCGCGCTTGTCCGCGTAACAATGGTATCAACATCTCCATTGCTAAACTGCTCCAACTGCTCTCTTACTCCGAAGGCAAACACCTCATCGGAATCGGGGAGGAAATCGACACCCTTGTCAAGTCGGAGCGTGCGGGCGTCTGGTCGCAGAAATCGGATATCTATCGTTTAGGGTTCGACAATGCCAAGTATGGTCAGAACTATATGTCCGACAATAGCTTCAGCGCAAACGTGCCCGTCTATTACAACCTTCTCCTCACCGGCACCCCGGGCGGTATGTACCGTTTCTTCAAGGATGTGGAGGATGGCTTAGTAACCCGCTTTGCGTTTGCTCAGTTGCCCGATATGTTCGGAACGGACATTCCCGACTTCCAACCCTACACCCAAACGGAGGAAAACGACATCATCCGTATGGCACGTATGCTCGATATGGCTCAGGGGAAAATCCACTGTTCCTCCATTGATGAAGCCATCGCTCATTGGCTCATCGAGAAGAAACAAATGGCTATCGAGAATGACTCCCGTGCCATCGACACTATCCGTAAACGTGCAGCCGTCATGGGCTTCCGTGCAGGCTACCTCGCAGCATTGATGAATGGCTCCGCCAAGCGAACCAATCATTCTGCTAAGGCCGAAGCCAAGGAACAAGCAGCCGTGGATTTTGCCCTTTGGGTAGCGGAGTATATCTTCCGTAACCAGATGCAACTCTTTGGCGATAAGTTCGAACAAGTCGCTAACCAGTACATCGCGGAATCCGAACGCCGCGGAGCAGTACGTAATCTGTTGGCATCCTTGCCTCAAGAGTTTTCTCGTGCCGACCTTATGGCTATGCGTGCTCGTAATGGACAGTCAACAAGTATTGCTATGGTTCTTTCTCGTTGGACTCAAGCGGGATTAATTCGTAAAGTCTCACCTAATCACTATCAACGCCTATGAAAGCCATGACCCGTTCCCAACTCGCCGCCCGAGCCGGGGTGAGTGTGGATACCTTATGCCGCTGGTTGAGGGCTCATCCGGAATTGGATATCCCCAAACGAGCACTCATCCCTCCGGATAAGGCAAAGAAAATTTGTGAATTGTACGATATTGATTAAGCAATATCAAGCAATATAAAGTTCTATTTGGCAACATTCCGCACCATCGGGCAATGCCCTCGGAAAATGTTGTAACTTTGCACCGTGATTCAGAAAAAACTGGGTCGCGGTGCACCTTTTTATAACTAACCTTATTATTAACCCCAAAAACAAAAACTATGGCAAAGTACA
>CALCGR010000095.1 GCA_937901025.1 uncultured Bacteroidales bacterium | reverse complement strand
ACTCGCAGGCACTGACTATCTCCGCGATACCGGCTTTGTCGTCAGCACCGAGCAGGGTCTTACCATCGGTGACGATGATGTCTTGGCCTTTGTAGCGGAGGATCTCGGGATATTTAGCGGTCTCGAGAACGATGTTTTCTTTTTCGTTCAAGACGATGTCTTGTCCGTCGTAGTTCGTAACGATACGCGGATGGATATTCCGTCCGCCGGCGTCGGGGGAGGTGTCCATGTGGGCAATAAATCCGATGGTAGGTTTACCTTCGGTATTCGCGGGCAGGGTGGCGGTGACATACCCGTTATCATCCAACTGAACTTCGGTCAGTCCGAGGGATATGAGTTCGTCCCTTAGGTACTGCGCAAACGTCAACTGCCCCGGCGTAGAGGGGGTTAAGTTCGTAGCCTCATCGGAGGTGGTACAGAAACTTACATACTTCAAAAAGCGATCGGTAATGGTCATAGTACTATATTCATTTGGTTAGTGTTTGCATTGGCAAAAGCGAGGATATTATCCGTAACGTTCTCGCACATCTTAAGGCGGTCATCCCAGGTGCCGGTGCCCACGTGCGGCGAGAGGACTACCTGGTCCATGGTTTTAAGTTCGGCACTGATCTTCGGTTCAAACTCGTAAACGTCCAGGGCTGCGCCGGCAATGATACCCTCTTTTAAGGCGGCAATCAGGGCTGCTTCGTCCACGTGCGCGCCTCGCGCGGTATTGATAAGGAAGGCGGTGGGTTTCATGAGCCTTAGTTCGGCTGCGCCGATGAGGTGGTGCGTAGCCTCCGTATAGGGCAGGTGCAGCGACACGAAGTCCGCGGTCCTTAATAAATCCTCCTTACTTACGTAAGTGGCGTTAAATCGCTCCTCTATCTCCTTCGGCAGCGGGTGCCGGTTATTATAGATAATCCGCATCCCGGATGCGAGGGCTCTACGGGCGAGAGCTTGTCCGATACGGCCGAGGCCGATGATGCCGAGGGTCTTGCCATAGAGGGAGCGGCCGAGGTTATTCATCACCCCGAAGGGTTCGGCGGCATCGAGGCGGACCTTACGGTCGAGTTCCGCGGTGCGGCGCGCTACGGCGTGCATGAGCGAGAAAGCGAGTTCGGCGGTAGGTTCGATGACGGGCTGCGGGGTATTGGTCACCCGTATCCCGCGCTGTTTACAGGCCTCGAGGTCGATATTGTTATACCCCACCCCGAAGTTAGCGACGAGGCGCAGGGAGGGCATGGAGGCAATGAGAGCGGCGGTGACGGGATAGTCGAAGGTGCTGACAAGCACTTCCGCCTCGCTAAAAGGGACGAACAGTTCGTGGGCTTTTAGTCGCTCAAAACCCTCCAAAGGAAGGGGTGTGGTGAATGCAATTTTCATTTTCGCTTGCAAAGTTACAAAAAAATTTGCGTATCTGCAAAAAAAAGTGTAATTTTGCAGCGATTTTTGAAAAATACACTTTGTATATGATAAAAGTTGCCCTTTTTGGTTACGGAAATATCGGCCATTATGCCGAGCAAGCCATCCGTTTAGCTCCCGATATGGAGCTGGTAGGAATCTTCCACCACGACGAGGTGGAGCAAGCCATTGCCGCCAAGCCGGAGGTAGTGTTACTGTCGATTCCCTCGCGGGAGGTACCGAAGGTAGCCCCTCAGTTTTTGCAGGCGGGTATCTCGACGGTAGATAGTTTCGATATCCATTCGGATATCCCGACGGTGCGCGAGCAGTTGAACGGTACGGCGAGCCGTGCGGTGAGTATCCTCTCCGCAGGTTGGGACCCGGGTACGGACAGTGTAGTGAGGTGTATGCTGGAGGCGATGGCCCCGGGCGGAACGACCTATACGAATTTCGGTCCCGGTCGGTCGATGGGTCATACGGTAGTAGCCAAGAGCAAGGCGGGTGTCAAAGACGCGCTGTCGATGACGCTTCCCGTAGGGAACGGCGTACATAAGCGCGAAGTGTATGTGGTACTCGAAGAGGGCGCCCTTCTCAAAGACGTGGAGCAAGCCATTAAGACAGATCCTTATTTTGTGAACGATGATACAAAGGTGATTGCGGTACCGAGCTTGGATGGGATTAGTACGGTGCAACATGGTGTGCTGATTGAGCGCAACGGGGTGAGTGGCGTGACGGATAACCAACGGATGTCGTTTGAGATGACCATCAATAACCCGGCCCTTACGGGTCAGGTGATGACCTCCTGCGCCCGGGCAGCGTACCGCTTAGCGCAAAGTAAACAGTTCGGGTGCTATACGCTCATCGAACTGCCGCTCGTAACCTTATTGCCGGGTACGGCCGAAGAGAATGTAAAACGATTGGTATGAGTAACGAAGAGATAGAGAAACGCGTCCTCCGGGCGCAGGAACTCTTTAAGCAAGGGTTTAACTGTTCGCAATCGGTTTTTGCCGCTTGTGCGGACCTATACGGGATAGAAGACGAAGCCTTGGCGCTACGCCTGGCAGCGTCCTTCGGCGGGGGTATCGGTCGAATGCGGCTCACCTGCGGTGCGGCTTGCGGAATGTTCCTGCTAGCAGGACTGGAGAACGGCAGTGCGACGGCCGGCGATGCAGAGGGCAAGAAACGCAATTACGAACTCGTGCAGCGCTTAGCCGCCGAGTTTAAGGCCCAACACGGCTCCCTCACTTGTGCAGAACTATTGGGACTTACAAGCGCAGCCAACCCTACTCCTCTACCCCCCTACTCCTCTACCCCTTCCGAAAGGACGGAGGAGTACTACCGCAAGCGTCCGTGCGTAGAGATGGTAGGGGATGCGGTACGTATATTCTTGGGGAGTAGAGGTGTAGAGGAGTAGAGGTGTAGGGTTACACCAATTTATACTTGAGATAGTGCTTCCTCGCGAAGGCGAAGAAGAAGATGATGCCGCAGACAAAGATGGCGACACCGGACCAGAACGCCGCAAAGTAACTGAAATGCTCCGCAATCGAGCCTCCGACCAGCATCCCGGCACCCATACCTAAATCCCAGGACGTGAGCAGCGTGGAGTTTGCTGTACCCCGCTGACTATTGGGCGCGAGATTGATGAACATATTCTGGAAAGCCGGCCATAAATGACCATTACCCAAACCGATAATAAACGGCGCCAAGTAATACGCCCACTCCTGATGAACACCGGCAAAAAGCGTAAAACCACAAATAGAAACCAACATTCCAAACGACGCATTCCAAACCATCTTCCCCTTCCTGAGGTTCGGTCCGCCGATCAATCGCGCCACAATCAGCCCAATGGCAAAGAGCGCGAAGAACAGACCCGTACCCGTCGTTATCCCTAACCGCTCCCGACCGTAGATGGCCACATACGTCGAGAGGACGCTGTACGCGAACGCACAGGTGAACATCACGATAAATAGCGCCCAGGCTTTGATTAGTAGGAACCTATCCAGGCTGATAGGCGGATGGGCGGATGGGCTGAAAGGTTTCTCCTTGAGGTGCAGCGTACTATTGAGTACGAGCCCTAACAGCGCACAAGCGAGCGCTAAAACGAACAGCACATTGTAACTATGGCATTGACTGAAAATCAGCAACGCAATAGAGGGCGAGATGGCCGTAGCAATGTTATTGCTGAGTCCGAAATATCCGATTCCTTCCGCTCGCCGTGAGGAGGGGAGTACATCGATAGCCACGGTCGTAAGACTGACACCCGTAGCCCCAAATGGCGCACCGTGAAGGGTTCGGCAAACAGCAAAGAGTGCCAACGAACCCGCTGCCATATAAAGGCCGAAGAAAATAGCGGTCAAACCATAGCAAATAAGTAGCAGTAACTTGCGGGGCAACGAATCAACCAGATACCCGCTGAAGGGCCGAATAAACAATGCCGCTGCCGCATAACCCGACAGCACTAAGCCGATGACCTCTTTGTTTGCCCCGTACGTATCCGTTAAGTACAGCGGCAACAACGGCGTCAATAGCCAGAAAGCGAAGTTTATGAGGAAATTACTGCCCCAGACCTTCAGATACTCCTTATTCCAAAGTCTCTCTTCCATTTTCTTTACCTCTCTCTGTCCGCTCACCGGGGCATTTACGTCTGCCGGACGATTATTTCTTAGATACTCCTGAGGCTTGTTTTTTAGGC
>CALCGR010000094.1 GCA_937901025.1 uncultured Bacteroidales bacterium | reverse complement strand
TTGAGGGGGTAGTGGTCGCAAGATCGTGTGAGTTCGAGTCTCATCCTGCGCACAACATTGAAAACGAAAAAGGAAGGCAATCGCCTTCCTTTTTTGTTTCTCACTGTCAACATTTATTACCAAGCCAAAGCCAGGCCGATACCGGAGGTAGCGGGACGCAGTTCCGCACGGAAATGATTCTGCACGCTGACGTTGTACATATCCGCGGCCTTGTGCATGCGACCATAACCGACGCCAAGGCAGATGATGGAAGAGGTTTGCAAGAGGCTACCGGCTACGATGGCAAGGATACCACCAACGACGATGCCACCGGCTTCGGTAGCAACTATCGCTTCGATATCTCCCTGTTTGGCCGTAGCACTTGCTCCTGTTTCCGTACGAACGGCGTTATCTGCACCTCCAATGATCATACCTATTCCGGCAATGTTTAGGGCACCACCTGTGGCGAACAAACCCCAACCAGCGTTTGCTACGCGCATACCGCTCTTAAACTGCTGGTAGACTTGCATATCACGACCATCGATATAACGGCAGAAACCTTTCTTGTCGTAGGTCCTATTGTCGATGATGTACTTGTTGCCCGAGCGGACAACGAGAGAGGCGGATTGAACCGGCTGAGCGCAGATCGCTGCCAACAAAAGGCAAACGATGGTTAGAAGTTTTTTCATATTGGTGTTTGGTGTTTAGTGTTTAGTGTATGGTAATTAACCGTTTACTTTTGCCATGTGGGCGATAAGGTCGAGCACTTTGTTCGAGTAACCGATCTCGTTATCGTACCAAGAAACAACCTTTACGAAGGTGTCAGTGAGTGCGATACCTGCCTTAGCATCGAAGATAGAGGTCAGGGTGCAGCCCAGGAAGTCGCTACTTACAACAGCGTCCTCGGTGTAACCCAGAATACCCTTGAGTTCGCCCTCAGAAGCTTTCTTCATAGCGGCGCAAATCTCGTCATACTTAGCGGGTTTCTTGAGGTTAACGGTGAGGTCAACAACGCTGACGTCAAGCGTCGGAACGCGCATGGACATACCGGTCAGTTTACCATTGAGCTCAGGAATAACTTTACCTACAGCCTTAGCAGCACCGGTGGAGCTGGGGATGATGTTTCCGCTAGCAGCGCGGCCACCACGCCAGTCTTTCATCGAAGGACCGTCAACGGTCTTTTGGGTAGCGGTGGTAGAGTGAACGGTGGTCATCAAACCGTCAGCGATACCGAAGTTATCGTTGAGCACCTTAGCGATAGGAGCCAAGCAGTTCGTGGTGCAAGAAGCGTTGGATACGAATTGGGTACCCTTAACATAGGTCTTCTCGTTTACACCGCATACGAACATAGGAGTGTCGTCCTTCGAAGGAGCGGACATAACCACGTACTTAGCGCCGGCTTGGATATGGGCTTGCGCTTTCTCTTTGGTCAGGAACAGACCGGTGGACTCAACCACGTAGTCAGCACCTACTTCGTTCCAAGCGAGGTCAGCGGGGTTCTTGCAAGCGGTAACGCGGATAGCCTTACCGTTAACGATGAGCTTACCACCGATGTTGTTACCTTCAGCGTCCTTGTAGTCCTCAGCCTCGATAGTGCCTTCGAACTGACCGTGCATCGTGTCGTATTTGAGCATATAAGCCAGATACGTTGCAGGGCAAAGGTCGTTAATTCCTACGATTTCAATGTCTTTACGGTTTTGTGCAGCGCGGAAAACGAAACGTCCAATACGGCCAAAACCATTGATACCAACTTTAGTCATAATGATAATGTTTTAAGGGGTTAATAATATTGGGGTTAATTATTTTTGCTTTTGCGAATGCAAAATTACAGAAAATTTTTCATATACGAAAGAGGGAACGCAATTTTTTTGTCATTTTTCTGCATTTTGCAAAGTTTTCTTAGCATTTACAAGGATTGCAGGCAGTGGCGGAGGCTATCGGTCCAATAAGGGATAGCAAAACCGAAGGTCGATTTGAACTTCGACTTATCGAGTACACTGTAATGCGGCCGCGGAGTCTTATATTGATACTCACTCGAGAGGATCGGCGTCACTTTACACTCCACGCCGGCTTGGCGGAGGATCTCCACCGTAAAATCGTACCACGAGCAAACGCCCTCGTTGGTGAAATGATAGATTCCGGCATGCCATTCGGGTGCCTCGATGACCGCAAAGATTGCGGCGGCTAAGTCAAGTGCATACGTAGGCGAACCAACTTGGTCATAAACCACCTTGAGTTCATCATGTTCCTTACCCAGACGCAGCATCGTCTTCACAAAATTATTGCCAAACGGCGAATACAGCCACGCCGTACGCAGGATGACCGCTTGAGGGTTAACTGCCAACAGACATTGCTCCCCTTCGTACTTTGTACGACCATACGCTGTCTTCGGGTCTACCGGGTCCGACTCCTTACCGGGTACGCAACCATCGCCCGCAAACACATAGTCGGTGGAGATATGGATGATCTTACACCCGAGCGAACCCAGGTTCTCTACCGCTTGAGCGTTGATGAGGCGAGCTGTAGGTTCATCCTCTTCCGCCTTATCTACGTTCGTATACGCCGCACAATTGACGATAAGGTCAACGTGGTGGGTTGAGACGAAAGCCTGTAGGGCCGCCTTGTCGGTGATATCGAGGACCGTTCCCTCCGAGGTGATATCAGAGAAGATATACGTGTGGTTTGGGTGCTGAGCACTCAAGATACGCATTTCGTTACCTAATTGGCCATTGGCTCCTGTAACTAGAATATTCATAATATGCTTTAATTTTTATTAGGGTCCCCGAAAAGTACCCCCTTCAAGTAGTCCCACCGAGAATCGAACTCGGATCTAAGGTTTAGGAAACCCGTATTCTATCCATTGAACTATGGGACCATATGTTAAAAGATGATAGGTAAGTCTTTGAATAAAGGATGTTTTTTATCTTTGTCACTGAGGATGCGGTCGCACTCGGGGACGCGCCAATCGATATTCAAATCAGGATCGCTCAATAGCAGTCCGCCATCGGCCTCGGGATGATAGAGGTTATCGCACTTGTAAGTGAAGGTAGCCGTATCACTGAGCACCGAGAACCCGTGCGCAAAACCGCGAGGGATAAAGAACTGACGATGGTTCTCGCCGGTCAGTTCCACCGCAAACCACTGACCAAAGGTCTTACTCTCATGACGCAGGTCCACCGCCACATCCAATACCCTACCCTGCGTACAACAAACGAGTTTAGCCTGCGTAAACGGCGGGCGTTGGAAATGGAGTCCCCGCACTACACCGTAGGACGAACAAGACTGGTTGTCTTGCACAAACTCGGCGGTGATACCGGCATCAAAATAACGCTGACGGTTATACGTCTCAACAAAATATCCGCGGGCATCGCGGAAGAGTTGCGGCTCGATGACGAGCAAGCCTTCGATGGGAGTCTCAATGATGTTCATTATGTGTGATGTTTGGTTATTTGCGGCCAAAGTCCGCCGGAATCTCACCCCAGTGGTCGGTGTCCCATTTGCACACGTTGGTGGTCCACGTGTTTTCTCTCAGCCATTTTTCGGCGGTGCGAATCATAAGGAGCAGTTCGGCGTTTTGGGTGGTGAAATCCAGTTTAGTATTGGCTTTTTTCTTTCTGACCCAGGCCAGGGCGGTGACACTATCGGTGTAGAGGGTCCAGGGCAGGTTATATTTCTTTAGGTAGGCCAGTCCGAGCACGAGGGCCAGGAACTCGCCGATGTTATTCGTTCCTTGTGGATAAGGCCCGCGGTGAAACACCTCGGTACCGGTGTCCGCAATGACGCCGCGAAACTCCAATACCCCCGGGTTGCCGCTGCAAGCAGCGTCAACAGCCAAAGCGGGATATGAGGGTTGCGTCGTCATTATGAGTGGTTATTTGATTGATATAAACGGAGAGACAACGCCACCGGAGTGGACTTTGGTTATCTGTCCGTGGTCAATGATGATAAACAAGGGTAGTTCGGCTGTTACCGAAGCCATCCGTTTTTCCGGGATGGTGAAGATAGGAATAGACGGTTGATAGAGACGGCGGAAACGCTCTTCGCCCGTTTCGTTCTCTACCGCGACCCCATAGACGCCGTCTATATTCTTAAGGCGGGTGTATTGTTCTACATTCGCATACGAGTCCTGACAATACGCGCAGGTGAAGGAGAACAGATAAACGGCGTAGGTAGAGTCCGAGGAGAGAGGTAAGACATCATTGAGGTTCAGTTTTTCGTATGTCAAAGTCGCTTTTGCATGTTGCGACGAAAGGGAAGGCAGTTCGAAGGTGTTGCTCATATCCAGTCCGCAGATGAATGTGCTCGCTGCTATCAGGAGTGTAGCGATTGCCGTGCGCCACCATGCGGGGGCGGTATGGTCAGCGGGATAGAACAAGTATCCGACAAGGCCAAGTCCGATAAGGATAGCGTTGCGGATAAAAGTGCCCGTAGGGCTGAGGTTTAGTTGATGCAAGACGCCGAAGCATCCGCAGTCGGTAACATTCTTAAAGAGGATGCCGTAGGCATAAACGAGGCTGATGCCGAGAGTAAAGACGGCAGCACAAAGGGAGGTTTGTTTAGGGTAGATGCGCAGCAGTAGCATCGCCGCCAGCGCCATCTCGATAGCGATGACGAGGGGAGCAGCTATACTAAACCACGCAGGACCGTACTGTAAGAGCAGGTCTGCAAACTCACCTCCGCCCCAAGCTTTAGCCAGGGCGGAGATGAGAAAAAGCATCCCAACAAGTAGTTGGGATACGATGGCTGATGTCTTAGTGATTAATTGCACTTAACCTCAACACCAGTTTCAACGTCTGCTTTCATAGCCTTTTCCAAAGCAGCGCAGTTCTTGTACGTTCCCTTCGGGAAATCTTTCTCAAGATCTACTTGGACTGAAACAGTGATACCTTCAACGGTAGTACCGCAAGTGCAAACTTTCTTGCAAGAGCTGAAGCTGCAAGCTACGAGAGCAACAGCTACGATAACTAATAATTTTTTCATAATGGTTATAAATTTATTAATAAATTTTGCCTACTCACTTATGGCTTTTCGGCATACTCCATCAAATTTGGGTGCAAATATACAACAAAAATTTGGAATGAGCAAATAATTTTGTGTTTTTTAGGCAAAAAGATGTAATCTGGCAACAAAAAGGACTAAAAAAATCTACGAGAGCTTGCTCACAGTAATTTTTGTAGGACTTTTGGTTGTAGGGCATAGCCCTGCCTAAAAACGCAATTCTTTGCTCATTTTAATAAAGACGCGACCGTACATTGGGGGGAATGCCGCACAGCGGCAGGCAGCTTGCCCAATATACAAAAAATTGATATTCCCTCTCCGCTCGTCGGGGCAGTCTTGTGCCCCTTGCCGCGGGGCGCTCCCTCTCGCTTCTATGATTTCTCGGTTTTTGGGACAGCCGTTTTTACGTGCGCGCAGATAGTAGTCCCTCGGAAACCGACGCCCCCATGGCGTCGCCCCTCCAACCCCCACCGACCCATCGGCGGGGACACAACTGTTTCTACGGGACTCTATCGTGCTCCTTTAAGCCCTAATGGGCTTGGCTGTCCCATGTCTCCCCTGCCTCCAACCGTGCTCCTGTGATGGTATCTGCTCGGTTTCTACTCGGTATCTACTCGGTTTCTACTCGGTTTCTATAGGTGACTCTAAAGAGTCTATTAACTGATGTTACCGAGACGTCACCGAACGATTCTGCTCTTGTACGCGTATTCTAATGTAGTCCCACAAGTACCTCACAAGTTTCCCGTTCAGTTTGTATCCATCTTTCCCGTGCCGTCTCTGTTCACGTTTCCAAGCCACATATTCCGCTTGCCATTGAGCCCGTTTTTCGGGATTGGCATATTCTTCAGAGGCTTGTGTTTGGGTGGCTTTAAACAAGCGTACTCCTTTGGCTTGTCCTTCAGGCATTACCCATAGGTTGGTTCGTTTACCTTTAGGATTACGCGGACCGGGCTTTTTTTTGATGATAACCCACCCCGGTTCTCCTGGGGCGTTACTTGCGTAATGATCTAGCCCCATTGGTCCGGAAAGTTTTTCAATCAATTCTTGTGTTAGTCTTGCTTTCATATAGATTTTCTTTTTGCGCTGCAAAGGTACAACTTTTTTTTGGAATATGCAAATTTTCAGCGTTTTTTTGCCGTTCCTAGTCCTGTGCCGCGAGCCTTTGCGAGCGGTTCTTATCGTCGCGTCTCTGGTCTAGCGCAGCGTTCCGGGCTATCCGGATTTTCCGGCACAAAAAAAACCGCTCCGAGTGATGCTCGAAGCGGTCGTGTATTTAGACAATTAACTTATCCCTATTCCTCCTTTGGGCAGACCGGGCGCACGGACCGTCCGTAGTTGCGAAAGCTGCCGTTCCAAGTCACGAAGCCCTGAAAGAAGCCGAGCAAGTACGCGGCGCCCGAGTTGCTCACGTGGAACGAAGAGGACCAGCAGTAGCCGTGGGAACCGACTTCGTCGAGCGACGAATCGTTGCGGTAGCCGGAAGCGGGCAAAAAGATAGAATTGGTGTTGCCTTCTGCTTTGCTTGTAACAATATAACCTGCAATTCCGGTATTATTGTAGTCCGTCGTCCAAGTCCATGTGCAGTTTTGTTGCAATTCGTCTTGTTCTGCTTTGGTCGGCATACGCCAATTGCCTCCCCAATTCACATGAGCGGCATCGTCTTCCGGGTCAAGAGTCGTCTTGCCTCCGCCATTATAATACTTCGTGAATGTTGAGCCACCATCATTCGTATCAAAATACGATGCCCAATTATAGCCGGTTTTGCCTTCTTTCCAAGTAAGAGGATTAGTGATAGGCGTATTGTAATAAGGTGCAGTTTCTCCCCAAGCGAAATAGTCGCCATAGCCTTCGGGCACGGTAGCACCTACATTGCAGGTTGCCCATTTAAGACCGCTTGGCAAGCCAAGGTCAACGTATTCATGACCGTTGTGCATTGTTGCCGCTTTCACCTCTTTTGCAGGCATATTCAGGCACTTGCCGGCGGTGAAGGTCTTGGCTTCCGAAGTAGCAAACGAGCAAATCTCAGCAGGAGTTGTGGCATTATCCCATATCTCTGCCTCGAACATATACGTGCCCGTAGGAACGACCATATAGA
>CALCGR010000093.1 GCA_937901025.1 uncultured Bacteroidales bacterium | reverse complement strand
TTATTTGGTCCAATCGGTGGAGAGCATACGCAAGTAACTGCGATAACGCCACTTAGCATTATCTTGTGCAGCCTTAAAGAGTTCTGCCGCCTCATTTGGATATTGCTTCATCACACTGGCAAAACGCACCTCTCCCTTCAGGAAGTCTTCAAACTGCTCCCATTGCGGCTCCTTGCTATCCAGCGAGAAAGGATTCTGTCCTTCGGCTTCTAATTGTGGGTTGTAACGCCACAAGTGCCAGTAACCACAAGCGACTGCTTTTTGCTCTTCCTCTTGCGACTTACCCATACCCGCTTTCAAACCATGGTTGATACAAGGCGCATAAGCGATGATGAGCGACGGTCCGGGATAAGCCTCGGCTTCACGGATAGCCTTCAGCGTCTGCGCTTGATCGGCACCCATAGCCACTTGAGCCACATAGACATAGCCGTATGTGGTAGCAATCATACCCAAGTCTTTCTTGCGTACGCGCTTACCCATAGCGGCGAACTTAGCAATAGCACCGAGCGGAGTGGACTTGGACGCCTGACCGCCGGTATTCGAATATACTTCGGTATCCAAAACGAGGATATTCACATCCTCACCGGAAGCAATCACGTGGTCCAAGCCTCCGTAACCGATATCATACGAAGCCCCATCACCGCCGATGATCCATTGACTGCGTTTAACAATATGATCCTTGTATTTCAAAATCTCTTTGCACGTATCGCAACCGCATTTGACCATCGCGGCTACCATCGGTTCATACAGCCGTTTGGTTACCTCAGCGGAGTTCTTATTCTCCACCCATTCGCGGAACATCGCCTTGAGTTCCTCCGAGCAACAGGTGCAGTCTTGCGCCTTGACCATCAAGCGCTCCAGACGCTCCTTGATCTTACGGTGCGCAATCTGCATACCCAATCCGTATTCGCAGAAGTCCTCAAACAGCGAGTTCGACCATGCCGGACCGTGACCCTTCTCATTCGTGGTGTACGGAGTGGAAGGAACGGAACCCGAATAGATGGACGTACAACCCGTAGCGTTCGCGGCAATCTCACGATCACCAAAGAGTTGGCTGATGAGTTTTAAGTACGGCGTCTCACCGCAACCCGAGCAAGCACCCGAGAACTCGAACAAAGGCGTTGCAAACTGCGAGTTCTTTACGTTCGACTGGATATCTATCAAATCTTGTTTGCTCTTGACATTATTCGCGCAATACTCCCAGTTCTTAGCCTCGGCTAACTCTGCCTCCAACGGAACCATCGTCAACGCCTTGCCTAACTTCGGATTACCAGGACATACATCCACGCAGTTACCGCAACCCAGGCAATCCAGCACGCCCACTTGCATACGGAAATGCATACCCTTGAGGGCTGCCGGAGCCTTCATCTCGCGAGTCTCAGCCGCAAAACCTTGCATCTCTTTTTCGTCCAAGACGAACGGACGGATACAAGCGTGAGGACATACATAAGCACATTTATTACACTCGATACAGTTCTCTGCATTCCACTTTGGAACGAAAGCACCCACACCGCGTTTTTCGTACTTAGCCGTACCACTTGGCCACGTACCATCCTCAATACCCTTGAAGGCGGATACGGGCAGCAGATCACCGGCTTGCGCATTAATCGGACGAACGAGCTGAGCAATGAAAGCGGGATCGCCTTCTACGCCTTCCTCATCCTTGACGACGATGTTCTTCCACGCCGGATCAATGTCGAGCAAGTGATACTCACCCCCGCGATCCACCGCGGCGTAGTTCTTATTGACTACATCCTCACCCTTCTTACCATAGGACTTCTGGATGAAATGCTTCATCTCCTCTACCGCTTTCTCTACCGGGATCACCTCCGTGATGCGGAAGAAAGCCGATTGCAAGATCGTATTCGTACGATTTCCGAGTCCGATCTCTTGGGCAATCTTCGTAGCATTGATATAGTAGCAACGGATATCATTATCCGCAAAATACTTCTTAACCTTATCCGGCAAGTTCTGCTTCAACTCCTCGGCATTCCAAATCGTATTGAGCAGGAACGTACCGCCCTTTTGCAAACCGCGCGTCACATCGTACATCTTCAAATATGCCTGTACGTGACAAGCCACGAAGTTCGGGGTCGTTACCAGATACGTCGAGCGAATAGGTTCATCCCCGAAACGCAGGTGCGAGCAGGTGAAACCGCCCGATTTCTTACTATCATAACTGAAATAGGCTTGGCAATACTTATTGGTTCCTTCACCGATGATCTTCACCGAGTTCTTATTGGCTCCTACCGTACCATCGGCACCCAGACCATAGAACTTGGCTTGGAACAAACTCTTATCCCCCATCGCGATCTCTTCGCCTACGGGCAACGAAGTAAACGTGACATCATCGTTGATACCCACCGTGAAGTGGTTCTTGGGTTGCGGTAAGTTGAGGTTCTCGTATACGGCAATCATCTGCGCCGGCGTAGTATCACAGCTACCCAAACCATAACGGCCACCCACTACCTCGATGGAACCCAAACCGAGTTCTTGCAAGGCATCTTTTACATCCAGATACAGCGGTTCACCATTAGCTCCCGGCTCTTTTGTACGGTCCAGAACGCAAATACGTTTCACCGTCTTAGGCAGTGCCTCTTGCAGGTACTTCAGCGAGAACGGACGATAGAGATGGACATTGATCATACCGAGTTTCTGACCCTTCGCTGCTTCCCAATCAATCACTTCCTTCAAGCACTCGCAAACGCTACCCATAGCAATCACCACATGCTCAGCATCCGGTGCGCCATAGTAACTGAAGGGACGATAGGTACGACCCGTGATCTTCGTTATCTCGTTCATATAATCGGAAACAATATCCGCTACTTTATCGTAGTATACATTGCTGCTCTCGCGATGCGTAAAGAACACGTCGGGGTTCTCCGCCATACCGCGCATCACGGGACGCATCGGACTCAAAGCGCGTTGACGGAACTCTTGCAACGCTTCCATATCTACGAGCGGGCGCAAGTCTTCCATATCCACTACCTCCACCTTCTGATACTCGTGCGAGGTACGGAAACCGTCAAAGAAGTTCAGGAACGGAACCCTACTCTTAATCGTACTCAGGTGAGCCACACCTGCCAGATCCATCACCTCTTGTACACTGCCTTCCGCCAACATGGCAAAACCCGTTTGACGGCAAGCCATCAC
>CALCGR010000092.1 GCA_937901025.1 uncultured Bacteroidales bacterium | reverse complement strand
TATTGAGGTTATTGATACCCGTAGGAGTTCCATTCGGGTTACCGATTACGCGACGAGGAGCAGGTGAAGGAGTTGTCTCATCCTCAATTGCAGCAGCTTGTACCCAACCGCGGTTCGGAGCAACGGTGCAGTTCCAGCCGCACTCGTACAATTTCTGTTGCAGGACGAAGAAGATTCCGGACTTGTAAGTCGATCCTGTTTCGTTGATGATATAATCACCATTGGTCAAGTTGCCATAGAGACCATTAGCCGGAACTGTTGCGTCTTCGTGGTCCTCAAGCTTATACTCTTCACCCGAGAAGAACAACGCCATCTTCGTATCGGTAGCGCAGAAGATATATGGTTTACCGGCTTTGAGGTCGCCCGTTTTCTCTACAATCGTTATGCTTGTCGGAGCCGGAGAACCCGGATTATTGGAAGTCTCGATGTTCCAGAACGTAGCACCCGAGCGGTCAGCAACTTTCACAGCATAAGGTACACAAACCGTTCCGTAGTTACCTACGACAAGGTCGGTGCGAGCGTAATCCGGTTGCGGGTTGATGGTGAGTTTCTCGTAAGCCAAACCAACTTTGTAGAGGTAAGCAGGAGTACCCGTTGAACCATCGTACCAACGAAGACCACCATTGCCACTATTGTAATTATGGCGTAATTTATATGTAGAAGATGGTTTATATTCTATTTCTGAATCATTCAGTGAGAAGGTAGAGGCGGTTTCAGACATTGCAGAGAACTTTGATGTTGCACCTGCTAAATATTGTCCATCTTGATCTTGAATAGTAAACGCACTTGCAGTTCCTATTACGGTCATTAAATGAGCCTTATTTTCAGTAGCATCTGCTTTTGCCATTCTACCCCACTGACTATCAACTACATCATTGAAATACCACATCGTATTATCCGATGACGACTGTTCAGCGCCAATGAGATATTTTGCACTCTCATCAATGGTAGCCGTTATCTTCTCCAGATTATCAAAATCAGGCATTGCACTCTTAGCCACAGCACCATAGACTGTAAGACCATCAGCAGGCACTTCGGTAGTAGCAGAAACGAACTCTGCCGTTTCTACGTTGCCATCAGCATCACACTTGTCAGAGGTTACCCAACCTGCGAACTCTGGGAAGTAAGTCTTATACTTCCAATTCTCAGGAGCGGATTGCATCTTATCTGCACCTATCACGAACTTATCGCCATTACGAACTGCGATAGAAGTTTGGTCAGCAGCACCTTCCATCTTCCAAGTTACCTTTGGATATTCGGCGAAGACGATGTTAATCGTGATAGCCTTGCCAGGCATAGTGAACTTATATCCGCCTGTCATTTCCGTCAAATCGGTTGCCTCAGGAACGGTCAATCCTTTGAAGAAGTAGTGTTCGGCATCGGTAGGAGTAATGTTTGTAATCGTCACAGTTGCGCCTTCTTGGATCTTACCATCTACCAATTCAGGCTCGATTGTGTAGGAGCCACCATCGGCATGGATAGTCACCTTATAGCTTACTTTTTCTTCAGCAGTTTTGAAGTTCCAAACCGTTTCTTCACTCCAACAATCAACGTGCGCTTTGACATAAACAGTGTATGAAGTGTTAACAGTCAATCCATTCATAACATATTTGTATTGACCATCTGTAATAACAAGGTCTTCACCTTCTCCCTTCGTATCGCCATCTTTGACAAGCGTTACATGATACTTATCAGCGCCCTCCACTTTGTACCATCCGATTTGAGCAGAAGTAGCCTTTACTTCTGTTAATTCATCGCGCTTTTCCGGAGCAGGCGTAAGGCAGCAGTCGGTAATCAAACCGTCATCACCCATCCACAATGCGTAATAAGTATTGCCATTTGCATAGGTCGGAGTTACCACAACATCATCGCTTTGAGCAGGTGCATCAGAGAAGATATGCTCTGCGGCCCAACCATAGAAGACATAGTAAGCATCACAACTCGGGCCTTCAGAGTCGTCGTTCAACTCAGGTATAATATATTCGGTTCCACCGCCTTGAGCCGTCTTCGTATCATTGCCATGTAAGTTATCGATAAAGTTATCAGTCTTGGCAATGAAGTTGTAATCTATCGTCACGTCATAAGCCGGCATTGTGAGGTAATTGGTAGAACCCACAAGACCTTCAACAACATCCTCCGTATTCGTGTTCTTAACCACCCATGCACCACCGGTCTTGGTGTAACCGTCATAAGCGGTAGCGGTCAGCAGAACCTTAGCGCCTTTGAGAATCTCCGTTGTAGTAGCAGCTTCTACCAGACCCTTAGTGTTGTTCGCAATCGTAATTTTGTACGTTTGCGGGCAAGTGGTGATATAGCCACTATACTGAGGATTCGTCTTTTCGCGTTTGTAGAGGACGAGGTTCTGATTATACGAAGTACTCTTCATATAGCGGAAACGCAACTGATCACTTGCCGTATTGAATGTTAGGTATGTGTTGCCATAATAACTACTGATTTCGACTTTGTCTTCGCTCCAAGAAAGAATATTGTCATAAGTTTGGGTCGCGAATTTTTGGTTCGAATTCATGCCGTTGGAATTATCCTTACCTCCAATGAAGTATTCGCTTGCAGATTGGATGGTGTAATAAACCGCAGTTTCATCATCTTCGTCTTTCGTCGTACTCTTAGCAATAACGAAGCGATAGTTATTCGCATTGGAAGCCAAATAAGAGCCATCCTCTTCTCTTGTTAATACAACGCCATTCTTTTCAGCATCTAAAGTTGTCAGACTACCATTGAATACACTATCGTTGTGAACGATTAGGTATTCACCTTCCCACTTAGTAGGTTCGCTTGTAACTGCAACATACTTATCGGTACCCGGAGTTTTTACTTTACCAAATACAGCGTAGAATTTATATTCTTTTGCAGAACCTGATTGAGAAGCGGCAGCGTCACCTGCTTTCACTTTCTTGGCAGCGTCAAGAGCCGTGATTTGCCCTGTTTCGCTAACAATCTCCTCCGTGTACCACGTTACGAAGTTCTCGTAGTTAGTAGCGCAAGGTGATTCGGGATCTTCCGGAGTTACCACTTTCTCTTGGCTTGCAGGTGTTGTCTTGTAAAGTTCACCACCTACATACCAATTCAGTTGTGCATTGGGGTTGGTAGTAAAGGTAACTTCAGCAGCCTGGCTATCGGAGTGTTCTGCTTTATCGCCTAAAGCCACCAATTTAGCGGTATAGGTGTGACCTGCTTCAAGAACTTTTGTAGGAGCATAGTCGGTACGAGTCTTACCAATTGTAGTGCTCTTATAGATTTCGGTTTCACCATCATAGATATATAAGGTGTAACCGGCATTATTCTCTACTGCTGTCCAAGAGTAGGATGCTTGGTAGGAATTAACAGAAGCCACAGCAAAGTTGGTCGGTTTATCAAGTGGCGTAGCCAACGACTCAAGGTCATCGGTATTACGCGGAGCGATAACCACTTTGTCGCTATTGGTCAGTACGATACCTGTTACATTGAACTTACCGCCATCAGGCCAAGAAGTAGGAATACCGCTTGGGAAGAACTTAGCGTCAACAGCAATCTCGTTAGAAGAAGCATCTGTGAACTTCTTGTTGGTTGCATCGTAAGTTACATTCATAATCTTAACGAGTTGACCATAATCGGCAGCCACTAAAGCCGTGATTGCTTTCTCTTCAGGAGTTGTTGCGTTACCCGTTGTGGCAGCGGCAATACCTTCCGTAGAGGTCAGTTGTAATAAGTCGTGTGCCTTAACGAACGTTACGTGTGCATCGTTGGCTACCAACTTATCGCCCACTTGTAATCCGTGACTGGACTTACTCAGCAGAACGATTTGTCCGTCGCTTGCTTTTAGGAATGCTTCACTCAGTGTGCGAGCCTGAACGAGCAGGTCGGTGAAGGTCAAGCAAGCGATTTGACTGGTAGCAGAAGCAGCCGTAGCGGCTTGTGCTAACGTGTATGCCGGATAAACGGTGTAAGTCGCACTAACCACTTCGGTTGATTTAGGATCCTTCACCACCTTAGCGTAAACAGTTCCGGAAGTTGTGATATTAACCGCAGCGATGTATTCGTTCCAAGTCTCGTTGTCGGTAGAATACATAATCTTTGCACCATCAGGATTGCCGGCAGGTTGGGTAATCTCAACATCTACGCTACCACAGTACTCACCTTCAGCAGTAGTGATTGTCGGATTAGCCAAAGCGGCAAGGCAAGTGGTCGAATAGTCGGAAGTGATAGTTGTTGCGGTATTGATACCCCATAGAACTACACGAGCACCCGTATTAGCTACCTTAATCGTTGTCTCTTCCGTTACACCCGATAAGGTGAAGGTGTAGAAATCACCATCAGCAGGAGTAATTGAATAAGGCGAATTACCTGTAGCACCTGTATTTGCAGCAACAGATTGAGCAGCAGAAGGAGTAATTGTAACCCCTGCCTTTTCAGTGGACATCTGAATCGTTGCGTTAGTACTTCCGTTCCAAGCAGCGGCGTGTAAGGTAATCGTTGTTGTTCCAGCAGGTACAGAGAAACTCAGCGAACTTGCAGGAGTACTACCTGTACCCAACTTTATAGCAGCAACTTGATTATCATCACTACCTCCAATCTTCACTTTGTCGCCCAACTTATCATTATCAATATTGCTCGTATAAACTGTAGATTCGGCTACAGGAGTAGAAGTTACTTCTGCATAAACGGCATAATATGTAATAGTGCCATCAACAGCATCTTCTGCTTTTACCTCTCGAGCAGAAGCGGCATCGTTGAACAGAACTGTTGGTGGAGTGGTATGGTTGTAGTATTCTGCATTAGTCCAACCCATGAACAAGATAGTCTCACCGCAGGTAGTCGGTTCTTCTGCCGGTAGCGTCGGTTTGCTTCCTTGTTGAACGGTGTTGGTAGTGAATTGCTCACCATTTGCTTCCCACATTACATTATATATAATAGGTGCAACCACCGGAGTAACAACAATCGGTCCGTCAAAGCCGTCCGCTTTTTCTATCGCCAAACCGAATTGGCCAACGGTTATTCCGGAAGTTAGAGCCACCCCATTAACGGTAACCGCAGCATCGGTAACTTGATAGTGAGCATCTACGGTGTAAGCAACAACGAATCCGATAGCATCCTTGTTAACCGTCTCGGGATTGGTGTTAGCATACGTTAAGTGCTCAACCGAAGTATAGGTTACCGGACGAAGCGATTCCTCTACCCAAGTAGCGTAGAGATCTACGTCGTTCTCTTCTTCGAGTTTGAAGGCATAACCATCTTCATATTCGCCCTTACCGGCAGCACTTGTTGCCCAACCGGCAAAGATGTGACCATCAACGCTCCAAGCTAACGTAGCAAGCGTCTTCAGGTTCTTGGTATCACCATACGTATATTCGGATACGTCAGTAGCCTCCGGATTAACTCCATCATTCTTGTGCAGAGTTACATTGTGCTTTTGCAATTCGAAGGATGCGCTTACAGTAACATCCTCATCAGGCATTGTGAATACATTATCTACGATCGTTTGTGTGGGGTCTGTACTCCAAGCCACGAACTGATAACCGGTTGCAGGAGTCGCAATCAATGTAATATCTGTACCATCGCAAGCTTTGGCAGGATTAGCCTCAAAAGTACCACCAGTTGCAACACCGTTATTAGTCAATTTTACATCATGTTTCGTGCAGCAAGAAGTAACATAGCCGGAATAAGATATCTTGGAATAGATTTGAATATTCTTAAATTGGGTGTTATTCCCATTAGTAACCTTAATCTTTAATTGAGAATTTTGATATGCTTGATTGATTGAGAATTCTGCATCACTTGAGCATCCTGTAATAGAAGTACTTGCAGCATTATCGCCTGCATAAACATTCCAAGTAACAGATCCTGAAACTTGCCCATCATTATGCTCACAAACTATTTTAGATACAGCAAAATCAAATTGAGGTAGTAGGAGATAAGCATTAGTTTTACCCATTATAAGTGCTTTAGGGTTGCCATCCTCATCAGTCATCGCTTTATATCCCTTTCCCGAACTGGTAGTTGTGCCCATAATTTCAATGGCATAACCTTGCGCATTTGTATATTGAGTTGGTCCAAGCTCATAATCGGTAGGGAATCCCCAAGATGGATCGCTCATATCTAATGTTATCATCAAAGCTTCTTCTGTTCCCCCTGCTTCTGCATTTGCAAATACGGCATAGAAGTTGATGTGGTCGGCGTCAATAACAGTCGTGGCAGTAACCCAAGCAACTTTATCTTCAGTTGTTGATCCTGTGATAGCTTCGGTAGCCCAACCCACGAAGGCATTAGCACAATCACCGGCAGCGTCGCCAGCAGGATCGGTAGCGGGTTTGATCTCGGAGAACGGGGTGCCATCGTAAACATCTTTCACAACCGTTTCTTCAGCACCAATATGCAGGGTAACATCGCGCTTGGTATCCTCTTCTATTACAGCCGAAACAGAAACGTCATTCGCCGGCATTTCGAAGGTCACATTGTTCTCGGTATCGTCAGTAAGGGTAACACCCGTTACGTTCCAGCGAACAAAATGGTAGTGCTCTGCAATATTGCTATAAGTCAACGTAACTGTACCTCCGACAACGGCAGGATTAGGAGTTGCACTAATCGTTGCGTTATCGGGTTGGTTAACTGTAATTGTAATCGCTTGTGCTACAACGATGGTAGCGATGTCGGAAGTAGCCGTACCGGCTGCATTCGTTGCAACGCAGTAGTAATAAGCGGTACCAAATTCGGTCGTGCTCGGCGTATAAGAAGTGTTGGTCGCGCCATCAATAGTCGTTGCACCGTCCGTAGATTTGATTGTGTTGGAATACCATTGATAGGTAGCATCCGAACCCGAAGTGACAACCGTCATCGCGGCAGCGGTCTCGTTTTGCTGATAAGCAGCATCTTGCGGTTGCGTCGTGAAGATCGGGGCAACGGTCAACTCAACGATATCCTCTGCTTTGCGAGGGTTAATGTAGTCAGTATAATAGCCTTTGCTACCGGAAGACCAAGTATAAACACCGGTTGTTTTGTAGAATTTGCCATCTCTCCAAGAAGCATCGCTATAAAACAGGTCGCTAGCAACCACATATAGCTCCGGATCATTGGCATCTTCCAGAACACCACCTGCTTCATTATATACCGCATTCTTGAGAGTAATAATGGTACCAATTAAATCCGAATTAAGGTCGGCAAATGTTTTCTCTGGTATATTCGTTACACTACCACCGGTAGTTACCTTCAGCTCTGAATAACTCTTAACCAAATTGGTCAGTTCTGGAAGTACACCATTGTAGTAATTCGAAGTTACACCCGAAACAACACCATTCAGCACATCTCCGGCGGTAAATCCGTGACCACTCTTATATGCTATAATACCATATTCGTTGTTCTTATCAGCAATGTAGGCATTGTTTCCGTTTACACCGGTAACCACCCAATTATCAATTGCGATACACATCGTCTTACCCTCTTTCGCAGCATCGATTACCTGTTTCATTGTTTTGAGAGGTTCGGCGCTTACGCTACCGGATACGTCCTTCGTTTTGGAGGAAGCGTCCGTGGAAGCAGCTGTAATCGTACCATTAATAGAAGCGGTCTCAGCGATATCGGCAGCCAAACGAACATATACAGGGGTTTCAGCAACCGTACCGGAAGTTTGGGTTAAGGTAACCGAAGAACCATAACCCGATGCTTCGGATAGACTAACCTCAAAATTGGTGGAGGCAGTCACCGTGATATTGGCCTTCAAGTTCGCTCCGCTTACTGTTACACTTTGTGCAGCAGACGGACCCATAGTTGCATAATACGTGAACGGATTCAAGGTCCCCGTCATCGTAATCTTCGGAGTCGGTGTCCCCGAGCAAGTAGTGGAGTAGTTGGAGTAAGTGGTACCGCCTCCGTAATTTATAGTAAATGATTTTGTATAGCCAGCACTAGAACCATTAGTTAGCACAAAATAGTCGCAATCACCCCCACAATCAAAGGTTGTTGTTCCTTCTGTACTATTATAAACGCCATTAACAGAAGTTCCTTCAGTAGGATTGGCAGAACTTCCTTTTTTCAAAGTGTGGTTTTTATTACCATCTGAATTATCCCAAGTTACAACAACCGATGCTATCTTGCCTGGGAATGCTTCATTATTATAGATAATGCCCGTTCCACTAGAATTACCACCAGCACGCCATTGCTGCTTTTCACCATTTTTATATACCTGCTGAATTTTAAATTTATATCCTTCTAAGGTATATTCAGTAAATGTGTTGGCGGTTCCATACCCTGTTGGAAAGTTAGTAGAACTATAAGAAACGACAACACTTCCTTGCTCACCACCACCTTCACTTGCATCTGCAAAGACGGCATAGAAAGTGTTATTGGCTGCCAAAGTTACTTCTTCACCTGGCTCATAGAACTTGGATGTTGGTTTTGTTGGAGAATCAACAGTTTCTGTACTCCAACCAACAAAGGTCTTACCGCCACATTCAGCAGTTACTTCATCTGGCAAGGTGTATTTGTCGCCGACTTTGTAAGTACCTTTGAGATTATCTGATAATGTACCTGCTTCTGAAAGGTAAAGAGTGGTTACTGGGTCTGCGGGAACAAGTTCACAACCTTTCAATACTATTGATTGTAGTCTTACGCCTCTTCCTGAAGAAGCAGCACGATAAAATTTAAGTTTAAATTTGTAATCTATCTTACCTAAATCAGTAGTACTTGATATATAATCACTTGAACTTGGTGTTTTTGAGGTATATGTGTTTTTTACTATATTATTCTCGTCAAGCAATTGAATAGTTAATGGATTTGCTGTTCCACTATTCAATGTGGCCACACTACATGTTAATATCACATTATCGTGAGAGTCTATTAATGGAGTACACAAATAGGAAGTATTATTATCGAATTTAAAATAAGATCCAGTGATGCTACCATTAGAAGTCCAGTTTGTTGGAATAGTGGAATATGAAGTAATTTTGAAAATTTCTTCAGGAGTACAATCTGCTCCCCTCACCATATTCACACTCATCAGCATGACGAGCAGCAGAGTGAGAGATTTGAGATAACTCTGGAACCGAGGCGGTGTTCCGTTCTTTAAGCCCCTAATGAAAGAAAGTAAATTAGCTTTCATAATAGTTTTGTTTGTTTAAAGGGTTAGTTTATTTTGTTTTTCCTATTTCTATATATTTCTAAAAATCTAACTCAAAATCCTAAACATGCACTGTGCCATTGGCACTTTGGCATTCTTATGTAAGTAACTATCCATCTGTTCGTTATGCGACTGTGCCACTGTGCCATTGGCACACTTGTGGCACACTCTACTCCTTTCCGCCCCCTCACAAGTCACAACATTGTCACAACATCTCCACAACATCTCCATCGGATTTCAGGCCTATGCAAGTCCCCTGTATATCCCCCTTTTTAACGAACACCCTTCGGTGACCGTTCGGTGACGTATCGGTATCGTATCGGTGAGGTAACGTAAAAACCAGTACTTTACCTCGGTGCATAATACACAATGCACGGTGCCGGGCGGACATCGAGACAGGGGGTATTAGACACAAAATCACTCAACCTTACCTAAGCAAGGATGAGTGCAGGGGATGGATAATATTCGGAATAAACCGTGTTCCCATAAGCTGTAGTGTGTCTTAACCGTTTACTGTCTTATGTTATTTATCAATACGTACGTGGACTTTTTCAAATCCGGGTGCAAAGGTAGTAAAAATTTTTCAAACTACCAAATATTTTTTTACTTTTTTTTATTTTGCAAGAAAAACAAGGGGGTTATTGCAAGATGAGATGATCCAACAAAGAAACGAAATGCTCGTTGGACCAGAAATCTAAATCTCGGGGGTTATCCACAAAGGGAAGTACGTCGGCCTTTACCTGATTGATATTCGCAGAGGATAGCCGTTCACGCAGCAAGCGCAAGAACTCCTCTTGTGCGACCGCCGCACCGGAAAACTCGCGCACGCGCTCTTGCAAGTGCCTAAAATCCAAGGGGACATTGTGATTAATATACCACTCAAAATCGAACCAGTCACGTCCCTTGACGCGCGTAGCCCAAGCACGATACACTAAGGCATGCATCTTGCCCGCAAACAAATCCGGCAAGGTCATACAGCACACCGGGAAACCATAGGGTTGTCTGACGATTTTTTGTTCCGTTTGGAACTGAAGCGGCGGATCGGTATCTAATTCGATCTTTACTTTCAGTATCTTCCGAGTCTGGAACTTAATTTCATACGCCTCTGTATTTTCCTTCAAAAAAGCAGACTCCACTCGCCCAAACTGTTTTTTATCCTTCTTATCCACCTCTACCGAAAGCCCCAATAAGGCAAACTCATTGACGATAGAAGCAAAATAATCCTCCAAATGTGTTGTACTATCCTTATCAAGAAGGGAAAAATCCATATCTTCCGAATAACGAGGCAACCCGTGCATGAGCCGAAGACAGGTACCGCCGTAAAAAGCAGCTTTCTCAAAGAAACCGCCACGGACTAAACCGGCCAGCGTTACCTTCTGCATCAATTCGCGCTGATAATTAACACGTTCCTGCTCGTTCTTGGGAGCATTTTCCTCCACTAATTGTTCAAACAATGTCATTGCTTTTGAATCAATTTAATTAGGTTATTAAACGTACTCGTTTTGCGTCCTTGTGCCGCACATTCGGCTATCACCTGCGTATTCAAAGAGGATAGCGCTTCCATATCCAATCGCAGATCCTCCTCCAAATAACGACCCAAAGCCACAATCGAATGAGTGGGCACATAACTATCCGTCAAGATTAAATCCGCCAGGGCTTTTTCCGGAGTGGCAATAAGAACCGATGCAGAATCCATCATCGTAGTGGTGATGCCGATTGAAAAATAAGCCGTATCCACTTGCGAATAAATAAAGGTACCTAACTTATTTTCAAACGTTCGTCCGTGTTTTGTCGTTATGGCGGTTAATGCATTTACTCGCTCGGGAATAAGACCATAAAAACTCAACGCCCACTGCTCCGAGAGATAGGAAGGACCGTAAATCGCATTCGAACAGACGGCAGCCGAAGGAGGGAAACCCAAGGCGGAGCCGTCCAACACATACAACCCTTTCTTAAGGCGTATGACAACGTTCGATAGCTCCAACTCCCTCATCTTTGCAGCAGGGTTAGCATACGGACGATTCTGCGAGACTCGCCCTATTTCATCTGCCAAGAGGGTTCCGCTAACGGGGATGTTTCTAAATGTTTGATAAATCTTTGCGTCAAGCATATTCTGCCATCTTACGAACAAATAATGCAGTAAAAATACATTATCTATTCCTGCTTTTTAAACTTTCACGCTGCAAAGGTACAACATTTTTTTGGTTTATGCAAATATTTTTGCACTTTTTTGCAAAATCTTTTATGGTTTAGGGGGAAACGGGCGCGAGCGCGGGCGCGGAGGTAATAATATAAGGGGCGCTACAGATAGGTGAGGGTGGTGGCGGTGGGGGTGACGGTCAACTCAACGTCACGACCGAGCCACAGAGGGAGGTTGTTTTCCACATGCCCAACCGGGAAATCAAAAGCCACCGGATAGTCATAATCCGCGACGGCTCGAAGAACCGTCTCCTCGATCGTCTCATTCATCCCGGGGTCCTCCGGACAATCCGTAAACTGCCCTACAACAAGCCCGCTCAAACCTGCCAATACCCCGCTCAGACGCAGGTTCTGAAGCATACGATCTATATGGTAATGGCGCTCGGAGACATCCTCTATTAAGAGGATGGGAGACCCTCCCCGACCCTCCCTCATAGGGCGGGAGTTTACAAGGCCATAGGGAGTGGATTGGAGGCCATAGAGGACGGAGAGGTTGCCGCCGATGAGGGGGGCGCGCGCTGCTCCGCAGCGGCTATGGATTGAGGATTGAGGATTGAGGATTGAGGATTGAGGATTGAGGATGCGGATTTGAGGATGATCTAAGGCTTGGCGGAGGAGGCGGAGAGGGGTGCTGTCCTCGGGGAGGGTGGCGATGTGCTTACACATGACACTATGCAGCGACGGCACACCAAGGGTGTGCATCAACTGATGCAGCGCCGTGATATCGGAGAATCCGATAACGAGTTTAGGGCTCGGTTTGATCTTATCAATGATCCGCTGCAGTCCATACCCGCCGCGGGCGCAGAGGATAGCATCCACCTCGGGATCGGCAAAAGCATCATTAAGGTCGCTTATCCTTTGCTCATCGGTAGCGGCAAAGCGTCCCCATGAGGTGCGGGTGAACCGACCCTCGGTGACACAATGGCCCCACGCCTCCAGACGCCGCTTGGCAGCGTCGATAAGCGCGGGGTCAATGGGGCCCGATGGGCTTATTATGCGAATACGCATGGTGCTAAGTGCACGGTGCACAATGCACGATGCAGTGTTAAAGTACGTTGAGTTCTTTGAGTACACTCGTGGTCTTGCGGACAGCGGCTTCGCTTTCGCGGAGTTGAGCCATCTCGTCGGACGAGATCTTAAGCTCGAGCACTTTCTCGATACCGTTCTTACCGATGACGCAAGGTACACCGATGTACAGGTCCTTAATACCATACTCACCTTCGCAGTAAGCGGAGCAGGGGATGAGTTTCTTCTGGTCCTTCACGATAGCTTCCGCTACGGATGCTGCGGCAGCACCGGGAGCCATCCAAGCACTGGTACCGAGCAGACCGGTGAGGGTAGCACCGCCGACCATGGTATTCTTAACGACTTCGTCAATCTCCTCGTCGGTTAAGAATTGGCTAACGTGCATGCCCTTATAGGTCATGAAGCTCTTCAAAGGAATCATGGTGGTGTCACCGTGACCGCCGATAACGAAACCGTCTACGTCGTTGGCGTTGCAGCCGAGTTTCTGACTCAAGAAATATTTGAGACGAGCGCTATCCAAAGCACCACCCATACCGATGACGCGGTTGCGGGGCAGACCAAGAGCTGCCTTCGCCAGGTAAGCCATCGTATCCATCGGGTTAGAAACCACGATCACGATCGCGTTGGGCGAGTAAGTGAGCAGTTGCGAAGCAACGGCTTTCACGATACCGGCGTTTACGCCAATGAGCTCCTCGCGGGTCATACCGGGTTTACGGGGGATACCGCTGGTGATGATAACAACGTCGGAGTCAGCGGTCTTGCTGTAATCGTTCGTTACACCTTCTACCACGGTGTCAAAGCCCATCAATTGGGCAGTTTGCATGATATCCATGGCCTTGCCTTCCGCGAGACCTTCCTTGATATCGATGAGACATACTTTGTCAGCTACTTCGTTCACTGCCAACACATTTGCACAAGTTGCGCCTACATTGCCGGCGCCTACAACGGTGATTTTAGACATAGTAAATTGAAAATTTAATGTATGATGTATGATTACAATGTATGATTTTTCCAAAAGCGACTGCAAAGTTACTGCTTTTTTTTCAATTATGCAAATTTATTTGCAATTTATTTGGTAATATCAAAAAAAAGTTGTATCTTTGCACCATGAAAACACTTTTACTCCTTCTGTTGGTTCAAACACTCTACGGCCCCGTTGAGGGCATAGAGCGCGATAGTGTCACCGCTTACCTCGGCATCCCCTTTGCCCAACCTCCCGTAGGCGACCTGGCCTTCCGTGCCCCGCAGCCCCCGACGCCGTGGGACACCGTTTTACTTGCTTACCACGGCAGTGCCAACTGCCCGCAACCCGCCAGTCCCTATAGTGCCCGCTATACCGATCTTGATTGCCTCTATCTCAATATCTTCGTACCGCATGATACCCTACCCCTCTACCCCTCTACTCCCCTACACCCCGTTATCCTATGGCTTCACGGCGGCGGGTTTAACACCGGCGGAGCCGGGCGAAAGAGTGTAGAGAAGGAGGGGAGTAGAGGAGTAGGGGCAAATGAGGAATTGATGTACGAACTCGGGTATTTGGCGCGGGAGACGGGGACGATCATCGTCAGTTGCAACTACCGATTGAACGTGTTCGGGTACTTGAACCTCCACGACCTCGACCCGCGTTTCGAGTCCAACCTCGGCGTGCGCGACCAGTTGCAGGCATTGCGGTTTGTTCGGGAGATCATCCCCGCCTTTGGCGGAGATACCGCTAACCTCATCCTCATGGGTCAGTCGGCGGGAGCTGCCTCCGTCATCAACCTCATGGCGCTGCCCGAGGTGCAACCGCTCTTTGCGAAGGCAGTCGCTTTCTCGCCGTGTATCGAACACTTCCTTAGTCACGACCAGAGTGTCGTCCGCGCCCGTAAGTTCCTGGGGTATATAGGATTAGATAAACGTCATGTCGAAAAACTCCTCACGTTCTCTACCGACCGCATCCTCAAGGCGGCGCACCATTTCTATTACAGTATGGTCATCGGTGGCGACACCCGCTGTCCTTTTGCCCCGTGGGTGGACGGGGACCTGTTCACTGATTATCCGTACCTCACGGTGCGGGAGTGCACCAAACCCCTGCTTATCTCTTATACCCGCGAGGAGAGCCTGATGTTCACCCGCGGAATCGGGTCGGGGTTGTATCCGCTGTTTGCGTCCTTGGCGAATGATTATGCAAAGCATAATAATCTTCCCGCTTTTAAGGTTCCTAAGGGCAAGACACCCTATGCCGAGCGGTTTGATGAGGCCCTTACGGACTATATGTTTCATACCCCTATCGACGCCTTCGTTCAGGCATATAAGGGTCCCGTCACTTTCTACGAATATACGTATGTCCCCGCCGAGGGACAGCACCTGGGCTGCTACCACTGGTCGGATATGCCGGTGCTGTTCGGATGGGATATCCCGACCGCCCCACAGTCTAATCCCCTCACCCGCCAAGAGGGTGCCCATCTCCGCACGATCCTCCGCAAGTTTATTTTCGGGCGATAATTGCCGTTTTTTTATATCTTCGGACGCCGCCTTTATTAAAATGTGCAAGTATTTCCTTTTTTTGGCCTTTTTGTTGTTAGATTTTATCTAATTTGCCTAAAAAAGTGAAAAAATATTTGCGTATATCATTTTTTTGTTGTACCTTTGTCGTCCAATTTGCACGAGTGTGCGCTTGCGGGCGCGTACCTTAATAAAAATAACGACAGCGAAAACACATCGATATGATCAACGAGAACAACTATTGCGTGATTATGGCAGGGGGCATCGGAAGCCGCTTCTGGCCGTTTAGTACGAACGAGAGACCCAAACAGTTCCTGGACTTTTTCGGGACGGGGCGCAGTCTGCTCCAGATGACCGTACAGCGTTTCCGCTCACTGGTACCCGTCGAGCACATCCTCATCGCTACGAACGTAGCCTATAAGCCGCTGATATTGGAACAGATTCCGGAACTCAAACCGGAGCAGATCCTCTGCGAACCCGCAAGGAGAAATACCGCACCGTGCATCGCGTATGCGATGGCGCGAATAAAGGCGATGGTTGCTGCGCAAGACCGCTGCGCTGAAAGACCGCTATCGCTGAAAGACCGCTTCGCTGAAGGACAAAGGAAGGCTAATATTATAGTGGCGCCTTCGGATCACTTGATTTTGGATGAGGCGGAGTTCTTACGGGTAGTGGAACAGGGTTTCGAGTTCGCGGCCAAGAACGAGGCACTCATCACGCTGGGCATGAAGCCGACGAGACCCGAGACCGGGTATGGCTATATAAAATGCAGGGCGCACGATGCACAATGCACGGTGAAAAGTGTAGAGGCATTTAAGGAGAAGCCGGACTTGGAGACGGCGAAGACGTACGTAGCGGCCGGGGATTATTTCTGGAACGCCGGTATCTTCATCTGGAACCTGGAGGCCATTGAGCACGCGTTCAAGAACTACCTACCCGAGGTATACGAGATCTTTGACAAGGCGATGCCGGTGTTAGGTACCCCCGACGAGGAGGCGTATATCGCCGAACACTTCCCCGAGTGTCCGAACATCTCAATCGACTACGGCGTGATGGAGAAATCGGAGAACGTATACGTCATTCCCGCCGACTTCGGCTGGAGCGACCTCGGCACATGGGGTTCCCTCTATGCGCTGAGCAAGAAAGGGGAAGGGGAGAACGTGGCGTTGCACGGGAAAGTACGCTTCTACAACGCGGAGCGCAACATCGTTGCGATAGATGGGAGTAGAGGAGTAGAGGGTAGAGGAGTAGGGTATGTAGTAGTGGAAGGGGTGAATGATATGATTATTGCTGAGGCGGGGGGAGTGCTATTGATTTGTAAACAAGAAGATGAACAACAGATACGTCAATTTGTAAGCGATTATGAGTTATCTTAATTTTGACAAGACGTTATTGGTCAATTTAGAGCGTTCGCTGAGTAAAGAGATCTTACGAACGAATCGCGCAGGGGTATACAACGCCACCACCTTGGTGGACTGCAACACCCGCAAGTACCATGGACAGTTAGTGATGCCTATTCCGGAACTGGGTCCGGACAACTACGTACTGCTCTCCTCGCTGGACGAGACGGTGATTCAGCACGGGGCACATTTCAACTTAGGTATTCACAAATACAGCGATATGTTCTTGCCCAACGGGCATAAGTACATCCGCCAGTTTGACTGCGAGACGGTGACGAAGACCACCTACCGCGTAGGAGGTGTGGTACTGACAAAAGAGCGTTTGCTCGTCAGTTGCGAACCCCGCGTACTGGTTCGTTATACACTCGTGGAGGCGGGTTCGCCGGCGACGCTACGGTTTAAGCCGTTCTTAGCCTTCCGCAGCACGAACACCCTGACGAAGGCGAACGGGCAGGCGAATACGGATATGGACGATTGCGATAACGGTAGAGTGAATAGGATGTATCCGGGTTTCCCGCAGTTGTTTATGCAGTTCAGTAAGAAAGTGATATACACCCACGACCCGCAATGGTACAAAGACATTGAGTACCCGAAGGAGCAGGAGCGCGGATACGAATATAAGGAGGACTTGATGGTACCCGGTTTCTTCGAGGTAACGATGAAACAAGGGGAGAGCGTGATCTTCTCGGCGGGTATCAGCGAAGTGAAGTCCGCAAGCCTGAAAGCCCTATGGACAAAGGAGACGGGTCACCGCATCGATAAGACGTCGATGTTCGACTGCCTGCGCAATGCGGCTTCGCAGTTCTATAAACGGGTAGGCGACAAGTGTTACCTGCTGGCGGGTTACCCCTGGTTCCGCGCCACGGCTCGCGAAGAGTTCTTCGCCACCCCGAGTTGTACGCTGGATATCGACCGTCCCGAATACTGGGAGGCAATCATTGATAAGACGGCCGTGCCTTTGGTGGAAAGGCTGATAGGCGGAAAGGCAGAATGGCTGATAGACGGCGATGGTAACCTGCAGGGACTGGACGAGCCGGATGCGTTGCTATGGTTGATAAGGGCCTTCCAGAAATATGCGCATAAGTACACGCCCAAGCAAGCGGCGGAGAGATACGGCAAGCTCTGTATTGCAATCATCGACCTCTACCGCAAGCAGAAACACCCGCGGGCCTTCGTACACAACAACAACCTGATCTGGACGGACGGCAGTCAGCGTCCCGCCACGTGGATGGGTGCGATGGAGAACGGTTATCCTATCACCCCGCGCACCGGGTATATCGTAGAGATCAATGCGCTATGGTATAATGCGCTGCGGTTCACCGCGGAGTTGCAACGGGAGTTAGGCAAAGAGATGGCCGCCGACCTGATGGAGTATCAGGCAGAGATAGCGAAAGACGCTTTTGTGAAGACCTTTTGGAACGGCGTTTATCTGAACGACTACGTGATTGACGACTACACGAATAAGGAGGTTCGGCCAAACCAGATTTGGGCCGTATCCCTCCCCTACTCGCCGCTGGATAAACACCAGGCGAAAGCGGTGGTGGACATCTGCACGAAGGAGTTATTGACCCCGCGCGGACTAAGAACGTTATCGCCGAAGAGCGGCAGTTACCGCCCCGTCTATATCGGCGGAGAGCAGGAGCGTAACCGCAACTACCATAACGGTCCCGTATGGCCGTACACGATTGCAGCGTATGCGAGAGCGTATATGAATGTGTACAAGCACAGCGGCCTGAGTTTTATGGAGCGTATGCTGGTAGGCTTTGAGGAAGAGATGAAAGAACTGACCATCAGTACGCTCAACGAGCTATACGACGGTAACCCGCCGTACAAAGGTCATGGGGGGATGAGCTATGCGCCGAGCGTGGCTGCGGTGATTAGTGTAATAGATACCATGAAACGTTACGAACAGATATGAGAGCATTAATGTTTGGTTGGGAGTTTCCTCCCCATATTTTAGGAGGTCTGGGTACCGCGAGTTACGGATTGACGCGCGGCATGGCTCAGCAAGACGACATGGAGATTCTCTTTGTCATCCCCCGTCCGTGGGGAGACGAGGACCAGTCGTTCCTCCGCATCATCGGTGCAAACAGCGTACCCGTTCCGGGTCGAGGCTGCATCGAGTTCTCGGGTCGTTATCCGGACAACCTGGTGGAAGAGATAGGTAACTATGAGCAGGTAGGTAGGGAACTGGCGTATCGCGAGCAGTTCGACATCATCCACTCGCACGACTGGTTGACTTATCCGGCAGGTATAGCCGCCAAGCAGGTGAGTGGTAAGCCGCTGGTGATCCACGTACACGCTACGGACTTCGACCGCAGCCGGGGTAACGTCAATCCTACCGTTTACGCTATCGAGCGCAGAGGAATGGACATGGCGGACCATATCATGTGCGTGAGTAACCTCACGCGCCGAACGGTGATTGAGAAATACGGTCAAGACCCCGCGAAGGTGAGTACGGTGCACAATGCCGTGGAGCCGCTGGAGCATCCGGAGGAGTTTGTGAAGCACCCGAGGAAGGATAAGTTAGTCACTTTCCTCGGTCGTATCACGATGCAGAAAGGACCGGAGTACTTCGTAGAGGCAGCCGCCCGGGTACTGGCTAAGACCGACGGAGTGAGGTTCGTGATGGCCGGTTCGGGGGACAAGATGCACGAGATGATTGAACTCGTAGCCAAACGCGGGATAGCGGATAAGTTCCACTTCCCGGGATTCATGCGCGGCAAACAGGTGCAGGAGATCCTGGCGGACTCGGATGTATATATCATGCCGTCGGTGAGTGAGCCGTTCGGTATATCCCCGCTGGAGGCGATGCAGGTAGGTTGTCCGTCGATCATCTCCCATCAGTCGGGCTGCGCCGAGATATTGACGCACGCCATCAAGACGGATTACTGGGATATCGATGCGATGGCGGACGCTATCTACGCGATTGTCAAGTATCCGGCGATGTACGAATCGCTGCACAAGTTAGGGCAAGCGGAAGTGAATGAGATCCGGTGGTACAATGCCGGCCTCAAAGTGAGAGCAATTTATGATAAAGTATTAGGATTATGAAAAATATTTGTTTATGTGTGCAGATGCACGCGCCGTATCGGCTGAAACGTTATCGTTTTTTTGATATTGGTCAAGACCATTATTACTATGATGACATGCAAACGGACGAGTATGTGAACTGGCTTGTTCGTGAGTCGTATCTACCCTTATGCCAGACGCTGAACGAGATGATTCGTTTGAGCAAGGGTAAGTTCCATTGCGCCTTGAGTATCTCGGGTACGCTGTTGGAGAGTTTCGAGCAGTTTAATCCGGAGATGATTGATGTACTCAAGGCCTTAGCGGACACGAAATGTGTAGAGTTCCTAGCGACCCCCTTCGCTTATTCGCTCGCCAGCGAGTATAACGAGAACGAGTTCCTCGACCAACTCGACAAACAGGGTGCGATCGTGAAGAGTCTGTTTGGAATACAACCTACGACGGTATGGAATACGGAGCTGCTGTATTCGGATGACCTCGTTCCGGCTTTGGCTAAACAAGGGTACAAGGTAGTGCTGACGGAAGGCGCCAAGCATATCTTAGGCAGTAAGACACCCAATCAAGTATATGCGTCGGTCGTTAATCCGAAGATCAAAGTGTTGCTGCGCAATGCGGAATGGAGTGACACACTCTCCTTCCATTTCTCCGACCCTAACTGGGGTACGTATCCGATGGATGCCGAGAAATATGCGAATATGTTGAACGCACTGCCGGAGGCAGAGGGCGTAGTGAATATCTGGGTAGGAGCCGAAGCGTTCGGTATCCATCAGAACGCGGGTACGGGTATCTTCGAGTTCCTGAAGGCGTTGCCGTACTACGTGCTGGAGCGCGAGATGGGTTTTGTGACGCCTACGGAAGCCGCTAAACAGCCCACGAAGGAAGTGATCAGTGCATCCTATCCGCTGACATGGAGCGGCGAGGCCAAGGACCTGAGCGTCTATACGGGCAACGACCTGCAACAGGAAGCGCTGCAGAAGTTATACGCGGTAGCGGAGCGGGTAAGACTATGTTCGGATAAGCGATTGAAGAGCGATTGGCTGAGATTACAGGATGTGAACTATTTCCACTTCATGAACCACATCGACCAAGGCGCCACGCAATACGAATCGGCTTACGATGCGTTCATCAACTACATGAACGTGCTGTCGGATTTCCTGCAACTCGTTGAGGAACAATATCCGACGACGATAGAGAACGAGGAGCTCAACGAGTTGCTCAAGACCATCCGCAACCAAGAGAAAGAGATTGCGCTGCTAAAGAAGAAAAAGAAATAACTTGCAAACGGGCAGAAAGTACATATTAGTTCTTCTCTCGATCATCGTCTGCGTTCCGCTCTTCGGCGCCAAACAGGGTGTTAAGACCCATATTAAGTCTTGGCAGAGGGCGGACCTGACATCGCTTGCGGATACGGTAAGCGTGGATACGAGTTACTTGAACACACCGATGAAGAGTGTGCTCAACGACTTTTCTATCTCGAACGTATGGAATGGGAATATTGTATCACCGGTGCAGTCAAGGCTATGGTTCTACAACCCAACGAAGGTGGATGACATCTTCGGGTCGCAGTACCAGCCGTACACCATCACGCCGCAGGATGTGCGATTCTATAACACCACGGTCCCCTATTCGAAGATAGGCTACAACCGCAGTTTCCTGCAGGGGCACGAGGAGAATGTAATCAATTTCCTGTTTACGGGCAATATCAACAAACGCATCAACCTGGGCATGGAGATCAACTACCTCAACGGCTATGGTCACTACACCTCGCAGGAGGGTAAGACGGTGAACGGGGCGGTGTTCGGTAGTTATGATGGTGAGGTATACAGCGTACACGCAGCCTTCTCGTTCAACACCCTCAGTAACTTCGAGAACGGAGGCGTACAGCGGTTGGAGGACCTATCGAGTGACCTGCTGGCAGAGGACATCCCGACCCGTATGCAGGGGATGTCGGGGTATAAGTACTTGGCGGGATACCTGCACCATGGTTATCACCTGTGCGTAGATAAGAAACGCACGGAGAAGATCGAACGCGTGAACGGGTTCGGGGAGAAAGAGACGAGGGATACTGTGATTGTGGATAAGATCCCGATGATGAGCTTTATGCACACCTTCGAGACCACGAACTCCGTACACCGGTATATCGAGCAGCAGGCGCAGGGGTACTTCCCGAATACGTACTTTGATCCGGACCGGACCCACGACTCAACGAATGTGCTGACGATACGCAACACCTTGTCCGTAACGTTTGAGGAGGCGTACAACACCACGTTAAAGTTCGGAGCGAGGGTATATGCAAGAAACGAGTGTCAGCGGTTCCTGGAGCAAGACTCGACGTTCCATGAGTTATGGCATAACAACACGTTTGTCGGCGGAGCGATTTATAAGAAAATGGGACGGTTCATCTTCTACGAAGCCGGTGGGGATGTGTGTCTGATTGGGTATAAGTTAGGTCAGTTCCACGTGAGGGGTCTGTTAGACGCTATCTTCCCCGCGGGGAAGGACACGATGGATATATCGGCAAAGGTGAGGTTCGGGAACGAGGCGGTACCGTATTACCTGCAACATTTCCAGTCGAACCACTATATCTGGCATAACGAGTTCAGCAAGCCGCTGAGCCTAAAGGTAGAGGGTGGCGTCAAGTATCCGACGAAGTGGGTGAAGCCCGCAGTGAACATCGGTTTTGAGAACCGAACGAACCATATCTATTTCGAGGCAATGGACGGACGGCCGCACCAGATGGAAGGGAACATACAAGTGTTCTCGGCAGATGTACAATGCGACCTCACCACCCCGTGGGTGAACCTCGAGAACCATGTAGTGTATCAAGTGAGTTCGTCGCGAGAGATACCGGTACCGATGTTTACGCTCTATCACAACCTGTACTATCACGGGACGTGGTTTAAGGCATTGGATGCGCAGATGGGTGTAGATATGCGGTATTTTACAAACTATAACGCACCGATACTGAATCCGGCTACGGGTCAGTTCTGTGTACAACCGGCGGGAGAAGAGATGGCAATCGGTAACTATCCGGTGCTTAATGTATATGCAAATTTCTATGTAAGGTTATTGCACCTGAAGTTCTTCGCCCAGTACTCGCATTTTAACTATACGTTTATGTATCAAACAGGAAACTATATGACGATGCCATATTACCCGATGGGGCACGATATGTTCCGGGCAGGGTTGGTTTGGCATTTCTATCGATAATCATTAAGTTATATGCCGTTAACCGTTAGATTAAATAAGATTTTACTTTACGCTCAGCAGGAAGCCGAGCGCTTACAGAACCCGCAAGTGCTGTCCGAGCATTTGCTGTTAGGTATTTTCCGTTTAGGCGAAGGAACCGCCTATAACGTACTGGTCCATTTAGGTTGTCACATCGGGGAAGCGAAGGAGCAGTTGGACGCAGCTTTAGGGGGTGCCGAGGCAAACGTGACGTCCCCCATCACCCGCAGTGCGCAGGTAGAGCGAATCCTACGGATTGCCGAGTCGGAAGCAAAAACGATGCAGGCGGACGCGGTAGGCAGTATCCATCTGTTGCAGGCCATCCTGCACGAGCACATCAATAAAGCGGCAGCGTACCTGGAGCAAGACTGGGGTATCACGTACGAGCGTGTACTACAGTCGCAGCCGCAGGTTGCACAGACACCCAAGGACTCGGCCCTGGAGGCGGATGCGGTAGAGGATGCCCCGAACGAGCCGAAGGGCAAAGTGTTTGGTTCGCAACGAGGAAACAGTGCGACGCCGTCGCTGGATAAGTATGGTAAGGACCTGACGAGACAAGCCAAGGCGGGCGAGTTAGACCCGGTGGTAGGTAGAGAGACGGAGATTACGCGGGTGATGCAGATCTTAGCCCGGAGAAAAAAGAACAACCCCGTACTGATTGGGGAACCGGGCGTAGGTAAGTCGGCTATCGTAGAGGGCTTGGCCCTCAGGATTGAGGCGGGTCAGGCGCAGGCGTTGAACGGGAAGCGGATCGTGGTGTTGGACATCGCGTCGATGGTAGCGGGTACGACCTATCGCGGACAGTTTGAAGAAAGGATCAAGAAACTGATCGAGGAACTCAATAAGCATAAGGAGGTGATCCTGTTTATTGACGAGATCCATACGATCATCGGGGCAGGTAATGCCCAGGGGTCGTTGGATGCCGCTAATATATTAAAACCGGCCTTGGCAAGGGGCGAGATCCAGTGTATCGGTGCAACGACGATAGAGGAGTACCGCAAGTCGATTGAGAAAGACGGAGCGTTGGAGCGTAGGTTCCAGAAAGTGATGGTTAACCCCTCGAGTCTGGAAGAGACCTTAGGGATCTTAGAGCGATTGAAAGTGCCGTACGGTGAGTATCACCACGTGAGATACACAAAGGAGAGCTTGCGCGCTTGCGTGACGTTATCGGAGCGTTACCTGCTCGACCGCGCCTTCCCGGACAAAGCGATTGACGTGATGGATGAGGCGGGAGCCCGCAAGCACGGCAGCGCAGAGGTACAGGATGTGACGGTAGCGGATATAGAGGCGGTAGTAGCGATGATGTCGGGCGTGCCGATGGAGCGGGTACAAGTAGAAGAGAAAGAGAGGCTCGTACAGATGGAGGCCCGACTCAAAGCGAAAGTGATTGGTCAGGACGAGGCCATCGAGACCTTGGTGAAGGCTATTCAGCGGTCGAGGTTAGGATTACGGGACCCGAAGCGTCCGATCGGCAGTTTCTTCTTCTTAGGTCCTACGGGGGTAGGCAAGACCTATCTGGCGCAGTGCCTGGCGGAAGAGATGTTCGGCTCGAAAGATGCGGTCATCCGTTTCGATATGAGCGAGTATATGGAGAAGCACACCGCCTCGCTGTTGGTAGGAGCGCCTCCCGGATATGTAGCGTATGAGGAAGGCGGCAAGTTGACGGAAGCGGTACGGAGACAACCCTATTCGATCCTACTGTTTGACGAGATAGAGAAGGCGCATTCGGATATCTTTAACATGCTGTTACAGGTGTTGGACGAAGGTAGGTTGACGGACCGTCAGGGACGGGAAGTGGACTTCAAGAACACAATCATCATCTTTACTTCGAATGTAGGGACCCGCAACCTGCGCGACCTGGGGAACGGTGTAGGGTTTGACAACCCCGTGTTGGACGAGAAGACTACGCAGCAGACCCTGCTCAAAGCCTTGGACAAGACGTTTGCGCCGGAGTTCCTCAACCGTATCGATCAGGTGATTACGTTCAAGCGGTTGGAGGCAGCGTCGCTCAAGAAGATCTTAGACATCGAACTGTCGGCATTGGAGCAGCGGCTGCATCAGCAGAAGTTAAAACTGGATATCAGTGATCAAGTGAAGGTGGACCTGCTGAGTAAGTCGGAGACCAAGGATTTTGGTGCGCGTCCGATCCGGCGGTCGATACAGAAGTACTTGGAGGACAAGATCACGGAGCAGTTATTAGGCAAACGAAATATTAAAACCATTAAAATACAAACATTATGACTATCGAAGTAACCGATGCTAACATCCAGTCGTTGTTAGCCGACAACCAACCCTTAGTTGTTGATTTCTGGGCCCCCTGGTGTGGTCCGTGTAAGATGATGCTGCCCATCGTAGATGAGTTGGCACAAGCGTACGAAGGTAAGATCCGCGTAGGCAAGCTGAACGTGGACGAGAACCCGGACACGTGCGAGCACTATTCGATTATGAACATCCCGACGATGCTGTTCTTCAAGAACGGGGAGTTGGTGGATCGTCACGTGGGTGCTTGCAGCAAACAAGAGTTGGAAAACGTATTGAACACCTTGTAAAAGCAAGAATTTCGCACTTTTTGTGCCGAATACTTGCATATGTCAAAAAAAAGTTGTAACTTTGTGCGCTTTTTCCTATTTTAGGAAAAAAACGTAGTGTTATGATGGGGTCTGGTAGCTCAGTTGGATAGAGCAACAGCCTTCTAAGCTGTGGGTCCCGGGTTCGAATCCCGGCCGGATCACGATGTTTAAATAAGGAGATTGATTATGCGTCAATTAAAAATCACTAAGTCGATTACGAACCGTGAGTCGGCTTCGTTGGACAAGTATTTACAAGAGATCGGTAGGGAAGACCTCATCTCGGTGGATGATGAGGTGGAACTGGCTGCCCGTATTCGTCAGGGGGATGCGAAGGAGCGTAAGAAAGCGTTAGAGAAACTGACGTGTTCGAACCTGCGTTTCGTAGTGTCCGTAGCTAAACAGTATCAGAACCAGGGATTGTCCTTGCCGGATTTGATTAATGAAGGTAACTTAGGACTGATTAAAGCTGCGGAGAAGTTTGATGAGACCCGCGGGTTTAAGTTTATCTCCTATGCGGTATGGTGGATTCGTCAATCCATCCTGCAAGCATTGGCAGAGC
>CALCGR010000091.1 GCA_937901025.1 uncultured Bacteroidales bacterium | reverse complement strand
ACCCGAAGGTGCACTATTTCGCCGAGTGGTGGAAACAACTCTACGGCGAGAGCGAGGGTAAGGACCATAAGGCTATCTTCCCTGCCAGTGTGGATTTGACGACGGACCTACACTCGATGGGACAATGGATACAAGATGGTGAACGCACGATCTTTGAGACGGTAATCTCGATTGAGAAGTCGAATAAGACGGTCATCTTCCCCAAGGACGAAGCCAACCTCGACGGTCTTAATTTCCTCGCCGGCAAGCGCGTGGATGAGGTGAATAAGATGGCGGAACTCGGAACTCAGTTAGCCCACGTGGACGGCGGGGTACCGAATATCAAGATTAGTTTTGAGAAAGTGGACGAGTATAACCTCGGTCAGTTCATCTATTTCTTCGAGCGCGGATGCGGTATCTCCGGGTACATGTTAGGCGTTAACCCCTTCAACCAACCCGGTGTGGAAGCCTATAAGAAGAATATGTTTGCGCTGCTGGATAAACCCGGCTATGAGGAAGAATCCAAAGCGATTAAGAATCGCATTGGATTAGTGTAGAGTGTAGAGTTTAGAGTGTAGAGATTATGGAAGAGAAATGGACAACTGAGATTAAGCCGAAGGATAAGCTTTTAAGTGTTGACTTCAAAGAGATCTGGCGTTACCGCGATCTGATGATGCTGTTCGTAAAGCGCAACATCATCACGCAGTATAAACAAACCGTCTTAGGTCCCTTGTGGTACGTGATCCAACCGCTGATGACCACCGTAATGTATATGGTTGTTTTCGGTGGTATTGCGAAGATTTCGACCGACGGCCTACCCCAACCCCTATTCTACTTGGCGGGTATTGCTTTTTGGCAGTATTTCTCGGACTGCTTGACCAAGACGAGTAACACGTTCGTGACGAATGCGAGTATCTTCGGGAAGGTCTATTTCCCGCGTCTGGTGACGCCACTGAGCGACGTGATTAGTAACCTGGTGAGGTTCGCTATTCAGTTCGCCCTCTTCCTGATTGTATACTTCTACTATTTCTTCTTTACGGATGCGCAGATCCATACAAACCTCTATGCGCTGCTGACCCCCGTGCTGATTGTGATGTTGGCGGGATTGGCCTTAGGTTTCGGTGTACTGTTCTCGTCGATGACGACGAAGTACAGGGACTTGCAACTGCTGCTCTCGTTCTTCGTCAGCCTGTGGATGTATGCCACACCGGTGATCTATCCGCTGTCCACGATTACGAACGAGAAGATCAAACTCGTGATGACGCTCAATCCGTTGACGGGTATTGTGGAGTTCTTCAAATACGGAATGCTGGGCGTAGGTTGCCACGACTGGTGGATGCTGGGTTACAGTTTCGGGTTTATGGTCGTGCTGCTGACCGTAGGTATCATCATCTTCAATAAGGTGCAACGCTCGTTCATGGACACTGTGTAAGAGGACCGCAGGCAGAGCCTGCTGAAGGACCGGAGCAAAGCTCCTGAAGGACCGTCCCGAAGGGACTGAAGGACCGCAGGCAGAGCCTGCTGAAAGACCGGCCTAACGGCCTGAAAGATAATCATACAACGAAGTGGTCATACAGCGAAGCGGTCGTACAACGAAGTGGTCATACAGCGCAGTGGTCATACAACGAAGCGGTCATACAGCGTAGCGGTCCTATAGAAGCGGGAGGGAGCGCCCGCCGGCAAGGGGCACAAGAATGCCCCGACGAGGCAAGGAGCATACAACGCAGTGG
>CALCGR010000090.1 GCA_937901025.1 uncultured Bacteroidales bacterium | reverse complement strand
TGGTCGGAAAACAGTTACTGCGAACGCCGACAAGTGGGTGCGATCTTAGTCAAGAACAATATGATCATCTCCGATGGTTATAATGGTACCCCCAGCGGCTTCGAGAACAAATGCGAAGACGATAACAACGTAAGCAAACCTTACGTGCTGCACGCCGAAGCTAATGCCATCACGAAGATTGCCCGCAGCCATAACAGCAGCGAAGGGGCGACGCTCTATGTCACCACTTCGCCCTGCATGGAATGCAGCAAACTCATCATCCAGGCCGGCATCAAACGCGTGGTCTATGCAGAGGAATATCGCATCAATGACGGACTCGATATCCTGCGCAGAGCAGGAATAGAGGTAGTGAAGATTGAGGATTGAGGAATAAGGATTAAGGATTGAGGAATATGAAAAAGTATCTTTGGCCTACGATCGTAGTGGTGTTTTTGTTTCTCGGGTTCCTGATCGGGAACTCAATAGGGAACAAAGCCAATGCCCAACGCATCATCATCAACGGGAATCAGATCTATGCTACCCCGGATAGCAAAGTTGACCAACTACTCCAACTATTAAGGCAGCAGTATGTCGATTCCCTCAACGTGGATAGTATCACGGACGAGGTGATGACGGACATTGTCAAACAACTGGACCCCCACTCGGCGTATATTCCAAAGAAAGACTTAGAGATCGTCAATTCCGAACTCAGTGCCTCGTTCTCCGGTATCGGCGTACAGTTCACCATCCAAAACGATACCATCAATGTCGTGGCCGTCATCTCCGGCGGACCCAGCGAAGGGGTAGGGGTGCTGGCCGGCGATAAAATCATCTCCGTCAACGACACCAGTTTTACGGGCAAGGGTATCAATAACGAAAAAGTGATGCACACCCTGCGCGGACCCAAGGGCACGCAAGTGAAGATCGGGGTGCTGCGCCACGGCTGTGCCGACACCCTCTATTACACCATCACCCGCGGGGATATCCCCGTCAAATCCGTAGATGCCCATTTTATTATCGATAAAACCATCGGTTTTGTGCGCGTAAATAAGTTCGGGGAGAGTACGTATAACGAGTTCATCTCTGCCCTCGCGGACCTTAAGAAAGCCGGTGCTACATCCTATATCGTGGACCTGCGCGAGAACTCCGGAGGATACATGGACCAAGCCATCCGTATGGCGAACGAGTTCCTCAATCGCGATGAGATGATCGTCTATTCGCAAGGCCGGGCTTATCCTCGTTACGAGGCCAAAGCCAATGGTACGGGGCGTTTTAAACAAGTGCCGTTAGTGGTACTCATCGATAACTTCTCCGCCTCCGCCAGCGAGATCTTTGCCGGAGCTATGCAGGATAATGACCGCGCTACCATCATCGGTCGCCGCTCGTTCGGTAAAGGCCTCGTGCAACAACAGATGCCGTTTATGGACGGCAGTGCCATCCGCCTGACCGTAGCCCGTTACTACACCCCCAGCGGACGTTGTATCCAACGACCCTACGAGATGGGCAAAAAAGAGGCCTATGAAAAGGATATCCTCGACCGCTTCGAACAAGGGGAGTTCTTTAATGAGGACAGTATCCATTTCGGGGACTCTACCCGTTACTATACCAAGAACGGTCGCGTGGTCTTAGGCGGCGGAGGAATCATGCCGGATATCTTTGTGGGTAGGGATACGAGCCAGATGACTCCCTACTACAACAAAGTCGTCAACCTCGCCTTCACCTATCAGTTCGCGTATCAATATGTGGATGCACACCGCGATGAACTCAAGCGTTATAAGACTTGGCAGAGCCTCGAGCAATACCTCATCAAACAAAACCTGCTGCCCCAATTGGTGGCGTTCTGTAAACAGCGCGATATACAACCAAAAGAGGACCAGATTGCTAAATCCGGTCCCCTATTGACTCGTCTCATCCATTGTTACATCGTTCGCGATGTACTCGGCGATGAGGGTTTCTTCCCTCTCTTCGAGCGTGAGGATGAGATCACAAAGAAAGCGGTGGAAGTGTTAAAAACTGCGCAAAACCGCTAATACGTATTGATATAGTTTACCCACCGTGGCAATGTTCACCCGCTCTTCGGGGGAATGCGGATGCTCGATGGTCGGACCAAAGGAGATCATCTCCATCTCCGGATAGTTACGACCGATGATACCGCACTCCAAACCTGCGTGGATGGTCACGATACGAGGCTCGTTACCAAAAGTCTTGGTGTAGACTTCTTTCATCACAGCCAGCAGACGACTCTTCAAATTCGGTTTCCAACCCGGATAAGCCCCCGAGAATTTAACCTCGGCTCCCGCCAAAGCAAAGGCGGAATGAATGACTTGCTGGAGTTCTTCCTTACGACTCTCTACCGACGAGCGGGCCAGACAGATGACCTTAATCGTTTTGTCATCCGTAGCGATAATGGCAATATTATTACTGGTCTCTACAATCTCCGGCATAGCGTCAATACGACGATAAACACCGTGCGGACACAACGTCACCGCATGGATAAGGAAGTCTTGTACATCCTCCCTTAACTCCATCTTCGGACAAGGCACTTCTTTCATCGTGAGCGAGAGGTTGTCTTCTACGCCGTCATACTCGCGAATAAACAGGTCCTCATAATCGTCTACGAGTTGTTGCAAGTCTTCCTTACTCTCCTTCGGGATGGTGATGACTGCCGATGCCTCGCGCGGGATAGCATTGCGCATATTGCCGCCATCCACCTTGACTAAACGCGCCTCATATTCGGCTACGGCTTGTTTGAGGAAGCGGAACAGTAGCTTAATCGCATTCGCCCGTTGCAGGTGGATATCGCAACCCGAGTGACCTCCCTTGCAACCCTTCAAATCGATTTGCAAAGCGATATCGCCCTCCTCTACTTCAACAGGGATATACTCGAAGGTGGCTTCCGCATCAACACCTCCGGCACAACCCACATACAGTTCGCCTTCGGTCTCGGAGTCGAGGTTGAGTAAGTACTTCCCTTGTAACCGGCCTCCCTCTAAGGCGAAGGCTCCGTACATACCCGTTTCTTCATCTACCGTAAAGAAAGCCTCCAACGGCGGATGAACGATGGACTTATCGGCGAGGATAGCCATAGCCACGGCTACACCGATACCGTTATCCGCACCTAAGGTCGTACCCTCGGCCGTCACCCACTCCTTATTATCTTCTACGTACGCGCGTATAGGATCCTTCGTGAAGTCGAAGTCGATGTCGCTGTTTTTTTGCGGCACCATATCCATATGCCCTTGCAGGATCACCCCCGGATGGTTCTCCATACCGGGACTTGCGGGTTTGCGGATCAGTACATTACCAATCCGGTCAGTCAAGGTCTCTAATCCCAGACTATGACCATAGTTAACTAAGAATTGCGAGATAGCCTCTTTTTGTCCCGAGGGACGCGGAATGAGGTTGAGTTCATGGAAATGCTCCCATACCGCTTTGGGTTCTTGATTTGTCATAATATTAGTAATTAGTAATTAGTAATTAGTAATTAGTGTCTAGTTGTTCGTCGTCATTTCGCCGCAAAGGGGTTGTTGTAACAGTTCAATCACCTTGCGCTTATCATTCGGGTATTCGCCCAGCAGACACATCATCTTCGTGAGCAGCGCCTCGGTGGTGATGTCGTATCCCGATAGCACCCCGGCTTTGAGTAGGTTACGGCTTACGTCGTAGAGTCCCATCTGTACCGAACCGGTATTACACTGCGTCTTGTTGACAATGATAATCCCCGCCTGAATCGCGCGAGCCAAGCACTCATACAACCACTCGCAAGAGGGGGCATTGCCCGCCCCGTAAGTCTCGAGTACCACCCCTTGTAAGTCGGGGGTCTGAAGAAGGGATCTCACTACGGACTCGGTGATACCGGGGAAGAGTTTGAGCACCGTCACGCGACCATCCATCTTGGTGTGCACCTTCAGTCGGGCATCCGCTGCGGGATAATGAATGAGCGCAGGTTGATAGGTGATGTGTACACCCGCTTTCGCCAGGGGGGAGTAGTTATAGGAATTGAAGGCAGAGAAGTGCTCGGCATTCCGTTTGGTGGTGCGGTTGCCCCGGAAGAGCCGGTCCTCGAAATAGACACTCACCTCCGGTACCATCGCCCGTCCCGCCTCGTTCTTGGCGGCGGCAATCTCGATGGCGGTTTGTAAGTTCTCTTTCGCGTCCGAACGTAATACCCCAATGGGCAGTTGCGACCCCGTAAAAATAACCGGTTTAGTCAAGTCCTCTAACATAAAACTGAGGGCAGAGGCGGAATAGGACATCGTGTCTGTTCCGTGCAGAATGACAAAACCATCGTAGTCATTGTAGTGCGTCTCAATAGTCTGAGCCATCTTCACCCAATCGGTAGGATGGATATCCGAGGAGTCAATCATCGGACTAAACGCTAAGAGTTCCACCCCGTACGGAGCTTGCGTAAACTCCGGTACAAAATGTTTAAATGTATCCAACGAAGCAGGACGAAGGGCACCCGTTTCAGGGTCTTGAACCATAGAAATCGTTCCGCCGGTCATGATTAAGAGTACTTTGGCACGCATTTTGTATGTTAATTTTTGTTATGATAGAACGTAAAAAACATATTCTCTTGGTAGATGATGAAGTCAATCTCACTACCGTCTTGGCAGATTTTCTGCGCAGTCATAATTTTAAAGTCACCACGCTCTCCGTTCCCGACCGCGTGTTCGACACGTTAGCAGGTTCGCACGTGGACCTTATTCTCATGGACCTCAACCTCCCCGTGCATAGCGGCTTTGACTTGCTTCGCAAACTAAGGAAGGCAACGGACTTACCCGTCATCATCCTTACTTCGCGCAGTCAAAAAGAGGATGTGCTGCGAGCCTATGAGTTGGGTTGCGATGACTATATCACCAAACCCTTCTCGATGGACATCGTTCTCTGTCGTATCCAGGCGGTCCTGCGCCGTTGCGAGGTTCCCGTCCAAAAACACCCTACCTCCTATCAACTCGGTTCGCTCACGTTTGATGCACAGCGTCATCGGTTGGGCGATCAGCACCTCACCGCGCGGGAGAGTGAGATCTTACAACTCCTTCTTCAACAAGAAGGTCAACTCGTGGACCGACACTTGATCCTTACCTCCGTCTGGTCGCAAGACTCCCATTTTGCTTCCCGCTCACTGGCGGTGTTCGTCACGCGCCTTCGTCACCTGCTCGAACCTACCCCCTACACCATCTTAGGCGTCACCGGGAAGGGCTATAAGATCGTTCGCTCAGAATAAACTGAGTTGTTCCTCTTTCTCCCCGTTGGTAATCGTCAGAGTCACAGCCTCTCCGCCTTCCGGCGTTTTCGGCGTTTCCGGCGTTTCCGGTTCTTCCGGTGTCTCCGGTATTTCCGGTTCTTCCGGTTCAGGTTCGGGCTCCGGGGGAGCTGGAGTGATATCCTCAATCTTGTCTATCTCTAAGGTCGAGATACGTTTACCCTTCGCCTTGGGCGACTTGGCCTCAATAAACTCCGACATCACAATCGTCATCGGTTCGCGCTTCTCGTCCTTGAAGGTAATGAGGAACGTAGCCTCCTCGCGGTCACTGATCGCTACCCACCGGCTGCGGTCGTCTTCGCCTACGAAATTCTGGGACTTAAACTGCGCATCAAACTGGAAACGTTTGGCGTAGTAGTATCCTAAATCCGCATTCCACAAGGCTACCGACCACACTTTCTGTGCATCGAACTTCTCGATACGGTAGATATTGTCCTCAAAGTGAGCCGTCAACTCAAACGTAGTCAAGTAATAATCCCCCTTGTTGGTAACCACTAAGATCCGATCTTCATCCAAGAACTCCCCTAAGTACATTCCCTGTCCGTCGTAGTTGATACGCAGCACATCGGGATCGAACCATACCTGACGTCCGCCGAGCGTGGAGTGACCCTTCTGCTTGAGCGAAATAGACTTGATATCGTATTTGGAGAGCAGATTACCCCGCGCACTACGCGACTTAACGCCTAACTCACTGAGGTCTTTGACGATCTCCAGTTTCTTCAGATGCGGTGCCGGCTTGAGTTGCGCTTTAATCACTTCCGCTTCACCATTGGGGTTGGCCGTGAAATAAACCACCTTACTGCCCGCCTTACCGGTGGTGACGTCATATTCCTTATCCCTTACGATACCCGTCACGAAGAAACGCTTCATATAGTACTCGCCCGCCTTACCGTCGCGATAAACGACGTTATAGATCGTGCGACTATCGTTCTTCTTAAAGATATCTGCGTGCAGGATATCCGTTCCGATGAAGATCTTCTCCGCTACGCGGATGATCTTATACTTACCATCCTTGTGGAAGATAATCAAATCGTCTAAGTCGGAACAGTTGCAAAGGAACTCGTCATTCTTCAATCCCGTACCGATGAACCCGTCCGTACGGTTGATATAGAGTTTCTTATTCGCCTCTACCACCGTCTTGACATTGATGGACGCAAAGTTCCTCACCTCCGTCTTACGCGGATAACGATCACCGTACTTCGCCTTTAACTGCTCGAACCAACGCAGGGTATAATCCGTCAAGTGATTGAGGTTCTTCACCGTCTCCTTGATCTGCTTATCCAACGACTTCATCAACTCGTCCGCTTTCTTGGAGTCGAACTTCGTGATGCGCAGCATCCGTATCTCAAACAACTTCTCAATATCCTCGCGTCTTACTTCCCGTATCAAGGACGGCTTAAAAGGCACTAACTCCTGATCTACAAAATCAATCAACTTCTCTTTGTCCGGTGCGTTCTCGTAACCCTCTTTCTTATAGATGCGGTTCTCAATGAAAATGCGCTCCAAAGAAGTATAGAAATACTGCTCCTCCAGTTCGCTCTTTAAGATCTCGAGCTCCCATTTGAGCAACTGCTTCGTGTTGTCCGTCGAGCGTTTGAGCAGCGTCGTCACATTCGTGAAGATAGGTTTCTTATCCTCAACCACACAGCAGTTCGGGGCAATGGCTACCTCACAATCCGTGAAGGCATAAAGGGCATCTATCGTTTTATCCGACGAGGCACCCGGAGCCAACTGCACCAATATCTTAGCCTCTTGCGCCGTGAAGTCATCTACTTTCTTAATCTTGATCTTTCCGTTGTCTTGCGCCTTGAGTATCGTCTCGATGATCTTCGAGGTCGTGGTACCATACGGCACTTGGCTGATGATCAGCGTCTTGTTATCCTCCGACTTGGTGATCTTCGAGCGCACCTTTACCATACCGCCACGCTCACCATCGTTGTATCGGTTGACATCAATCTCTCCTCCCGTAGGGAAGTCGGGATAGAGTTGGAACTCCTCCCCCCTAAGGTACGCCATCGAGGCATCGCATAACTCGTTGAAGTTATGAGGCAAGATCTTCGAGTTCAATCCCACCGCAATACCTTCTACGCCTTGCGCTAAGAGTAGCGGGAACTTAACGGGCAAATGGATAGGTTCCTTCTTGCGCCCGTCATAACTCATCATCCACTGCGTGGTCTTGGGATTGAAAACCGTCTCTAAAGCAAACTTACTGAGTCGGGCCTCGATATAACGAGGAGCCGCTGCTCCATCCCCCGTGAGGATGTTACCCCAGTTTCCTTGACAATCAATCAGTAAGTCTTTTTGACCTAACTGTACTAATGCATCACCAATACTCGCATCACCATGCGGGTGATACTGCATGGTCTGACCTACGATATTGGCAACCTTATTCATCTTACCGTCATCCACACACTTCATCGCGTGCAGGATTCTCCTCTGCACCGGCTTGAGACCGTC
>CALCGR010000089.1 GCA_937901025.1 uncultured Bacteroidales bacterium | reverse complement strand
ATGGTGATGATGATGTTCACGCAAGCGTTCCGCTATGCCTACGAACCGTTCGTGTTTGCCAAGCACAAGGACCGCAATTCCGTTGAGGCATACGCCGATGCGATGAAATACTATATCATCTTCTCGCTGATGATTCTGTTAGGCGTTATCTTTTATCTGGATATCTTCAAGTATATCATTCCCAGCAGTTACTGGAGCGGACTCAAGATTGTGCCCGTCGTACTTTGGACCTATGTGTTCCAAGGCATATATTTTAACCTCAGTTTCTGGTACAAACTGACAGACCAAACCAAATGGGGTGCGTACTTGAGTTTGATCGGGTTCGTTATCACGCTGGTTCTGCAACTAGTTTGGGTACCGAAGATTGGTTATTGGGCTTCGTGCGGCAGCAGTCTCGTCTGTTACTTCGTGATTATGCTCATCTCCTACCTCGTCGGCAAACGTCACTTGCGTATCCCTTACGACCTGCGTTCCGCGGGAGGATATACGTTACTTACCCTTTGTTTCTTAGGGGCTTATTACGGCGGCAACTACGGATTGAAAGTAGCAAATATGAGTGAAACGATGGTCACGAGCCTCCATTATGTGTGGAGTACGATCTTGATGATTGGATTTATCGGTATCACTTATAAGTTAGACTTGAAATCGTTAATTGAACGTAAATGAGAACGATACAACAACTTTTACCTGAGGAATGGAAAGCGTTTGAGCAAAGTTTTGAACAAGCGTTAAACACAGACCAAGCAACCTTGCAAGAGGTGCTGCATTATATTCACCTGCAACGCGGCAAGCAGTTGCGTCCGCAACTGGTGTTATTGTCCGCAGCCATCGCGCGGGGAGTAACGGATAAGACGATTAGCACCGCGGTAGCCTTGGAGCTCTTACATACAGCCACCCTCGTACACGACGATGTGGTGGATCACTCCCCTATGCGACGAGGAAAAGCCGCCATTCAGGAGCAGTGGACCAATAAAGTGGCGGTCTTGGTAGGTGATTATATACTCGCCAAGGTGATAGAGATGATTGATGATTTGCGTTGCCATTCGATTGTCCATCTGGTAGCAAAGATGGGGCAAGTGCTCAGTAAGGGGGAGTTAAGTCAGTTGCACGCAGGGCAATCGATGTGGATTAGCGAGAAGCAATATTTTGATATCATCCACCAAAAAACCGCTGAGTTATTCGGAACCTGTGCACAAGCGGGTGCGCAGTCGTGTCTGGCGACGGGCAAACAAGAGCAGGCTCTCCGCACGTTCGGGATTAACTTAGGGATGTGTTTTCAACTCAAGGACGATATCTTAGACTATTCCGATTCGGAGGAGTTGGGTAAACCCACGATGAACGATATACGCGACGGCAAAGTGACGCTGCCGCTCATCATCTCTTTGCAGCGCGCCACCAAGGACGAGGCCGCCGCGATACGCAAGCAAGCCGAGGCGCTATGCGCTCAAGAAGACGGAAAAACGACGGATATCCAGGAGGACATCAAGTCGTTCGTACTCCGTTATCAAGGGGTAAACTATGCGTATAAGAAAATGGAAGAATATCGCCGTAAGGCCATGGACGCCTTAACAATCTTCCGTGAGTCCGAGTTCAAGCAAGCGCTTCTGGATATGCTCGACTACGCCATCCGTAGAGAGCGGTAGTACATCTTGTACAAACGCTTTGAGGAGCATCTGCTTCGCCGTCTCCACACCGATTCCCCTTTGTTGCATATAGAAGAGAGCATTCTCGTCGAGTTGTCCCGTGGTAGCCCCGTGAGACGCCTTCACATCATCGGCATAGATGATGAGTTGGGGACGTGTACGCATCTGCGCATCCTCACTGAGAAGGATATTTCGATTGGTCTGTTGGGCATCGATACGCTGAACCCCATGGGCGATATTCAGGTCACCGAAGAACTCTCCTGTAGCCTCGTCGTTGATTACGAACTTAACCGTTTGGTTAGACGTCGTGTCGGAGGCGAGATGGCTCACGTGCGTATGTATGCGCGCGCAATCCTTATTAGATATATACGCCAGGGCGCGGATATCGACTTTCGCATTCGGTGCCGACTGTTCTACTTCGATCTCGATATCGGCGGAGGAAAGGCAAAGGACATACACCTGCAAATCGGAAGGTTCGGTCTGCCGGTAGGTATAATGACCCGATTCGTATATGATTATTGGTTGAGCCATTCGTAGCCTTTTTCTTCTAATTCCAGGGCTAAAGACTTATCCCCGGTCTTAACGATCTGCCCGTCCGCGAGCACGTGTACAAAATCGGGTACGATATAATCGAGCAATCGTTGATAGTGCGTGATGACGATGGACGCGTTTTGGGGTGTCTTGAGTTTCGTTACCCCCGACGCCACAATACGCAGGGCATCGATATCCAGACCGGAATCCGTTTCGTCCAAGATACTGAGACAGGGCTCTAACATCGCCATTTGGAAGATCTCGTTTTTCTTTTTTTCGCCCCCGGAGAAACCTTCGTTGACCGCACGGTTATCCAGTTTATCCGCCATTTCGAGCAGTTGTTTCTTCTCGCGCATAAGCCTTAGGAACTCCGTGGCTTTAAGCGGCTGTTTACCCTCGTATTGTCGTTTTTCATTCACCGCAGCCCGCAGGAAGTTCGTCATCGATACCCCGGGTATCTCCACCGGATATTGGAAACTAAGGAACACTCCTTCGCGTGCCCGTTGTTCGGGGGGCATCGCGAGTAAGTCCTTTCCGTTGAGCAGCACCTCACCTTCGGTGACGGTATAAGCGGGATGACCGGTGAGTACGGCACTAAGCGTCGACTTGCCGGCCCCGTTAGGTCCCATAATCGCGTGCACTTCGCCCGCATTGATGGTTAAGTTAATCCCTTTAAGGATAGGCTTGCCGGCGATGGAGGCGTGTAAGTTTTTTATCTCTAGCAGTTTCATATCAATCTAAAATCGTGGCCAACACCACTTCCCCTACGGCTTGGAGGGTGGGTTTATGTATATTCGTCATATCATCTTGGCGCGTGTGCCACCACTCAGGAAAGCCGCTTTGCGAACGCGCGTCATAATGGATGATATCGACACAGGGAATCCCTGCATACACATTCACATAATAGTGGTCATCCACGATGGGATAGGCGGGGTTCTCCACAAAGTATTGCCCATAACCGAGTTGGCGCGCCTTCCGCCATACTTTCTCCAAGTAATTGTTGGCATAACGGGAAGAGTGCATCTCTTTAGGGAAGACGGCTCCCGGAGCCCCTACCATATCGAGGAGGATGCCGTAGACATATTCGCCCGCGTGCTGGTCGGACAGTTCCTTTGCCCAGAACTGACTACCCAAGCACCAAGTGTTATCCCTTTCCACTCCGGTATAATGAACAGGGGTACCCTTATCCTCGGCATCAAAGAAGATGATATCCACCTTAGGAAGGTGGCGGGTCGTGTCTGCGCTAAGTATTTGGAGTTGACGCATCACCTCGAGTAAGACCCCTACCCCACTGGCTCCGTCGTTCGCTCCCGGAACGGGAGAGAGGCGGTCCTGATATTCCTCCTCTTGATCGCACCAAGGACGGGTGTCGTAGTGGGCACAGAGCAGAATCGTTTTGCCGGAGGCTTGCGGGTTACAATGGGCAATGATGTTATACACGGTCTGTACTTGACCCGCATAATCGAGCATTTGACCTTTTTGCATCTCTACACGACCTCCGAAACGGCGGACTTGTTGCATAAGGTATACTGCACAACGATGATGCTCTTCGCTATCGGGAATACGCGGACCAAAAGCCATCTGGTCTTGGATATACTGATAAGCCGAATCCGCATTAAAATCCGGGCGCGAGACAGCGGTAGTGTGGTGTTGACAGCCCAGTAGAGTCAAGCACGCAAGAAAAAGATAGATTCCGTGTTTCATCTTACCCTACGTTAACCTCACTGATGGAGCGGTGTTCCTGGATAGCCAGAATCGTTTCCGCTAACGGGCCGGCAAGGCTCACTATATTCACTTTACCGCAACGGGATTGGTCATATTGGATGGAATCGGTGAAGACGAGTTCTTCCAGTTCGCTCCCCATAACCTTCTCATCTGCCTTGCCCGACATCACGCCGTGAGACAGGATCGCTCGAACGGATTTGGCACCGGCCTCTTTGATGACCTTAGCTGCCATACAGAGGGTACCGGCGGTATCGACGATATCATCCACAATAATAACATCCTTGCCCTGCACATCACCCAGGATACGCATCTCGCTGATGCGGTTGAAACCCGGACGGTTCTTATAGCAGATGACCATCGGCACTTCGACTCCCGTCAACACGTGCAGTTTCTTCACGAACTTATCCGCACGTTTGGAACCGCCTACATCGGGGGAAGCGATAATCACATTATCCAAATCGAGGTTGAGATTGGCCACATAGGGTACCAGCACATTCGTGCCGAAGAGGTGATCGACAGGGATATCGAAGAATCCTTGAATCTGATCAGCGTGCAGGTCCACGGTGATGATTCGATCAGCTCCCGCCACTTGCAGCATATTCGCTACGAGTTTAGAACCGATGGACACCCGCGGTTTATCCTTACGGTCTTGACGGGCAAAACCGAAGTACGGGATGACGGCAATCACCTTGTATGCGCTGGCGCGCTTGGCGGCATCAATCATAAGGAGCAACTCCATGAGGTTATCACAGTTCGGACAGGTAGATTGCACCAGATAAACGGACTGTCCGCGCACCGACTCGTCAAACGACACGGAAAACTCGCCGTCGGAGAAACGGTCGATATTAATCTTACCTAATTTGCAGCCGATTTTCTCGCAGATGCGTTCTGCAATGACTTGCCCTTGACTACCGGCAAAGATCTTGAAGGGACTTGTTTCTAAGACCATAATTATTTCTTTTTTGAGGGTTTCTGTTTGGTAGCCGTATTCTTATTTCCTTCGGCAGGTTTCTTGGCTGTGGCATTTAACGCTTCAGCGAACTGTGGAAAATCGCACGTAAGGCGTCCGTCCGATATCTTAATAATATCCGCTTTGATGCGGTCGATACCAGACTCTTGATCCTTGTTCCATACGAGGTTCTTTTGGCGCATACATTGCGCCACATAGATGGTCAGTTGTTGACGCATCTTTTCGTCTTTCAACTGACAGATATAACCTACTACATCTTGTAGTATGCGCCCATAATTACGCATTTTGATGGGCGCTAAGTCTTTACGTAAGGGTTCCATTATTGTTGTTTGATTAGATAGATCATTGTGGGATAGTGGTCTCCATAGCCGTCCTGCCATACGCCGCTTTTGTGGGTACGCAACGGAGTACCTTTCTCTTTGCCTTCTTGAACGGTGAGGAAGTCTTTATTAAAGATCTCCGATTTCCAATACGTCCAGCGTCCGGATTCAAGCGGTTCGTTGAGCAGGGGTTCGGAGATGATGATTTGGTCGAATAAGTTCCACGAGCCTTGGTAAGCCAACGAGCCTATACCGCGGTCGAGTTTCTGCCACATGGTATTGAAGTACCCTTGCTTCTCCACTTCCTCGCGAGTCTTACGAGCGCCCAGCACTTCCTTACAACTATGGTTGAAGGGATCGTCATTGAGGTCACCCATAATAACAATCTTCGCGCGCGGCTCTTTTTGGTAGATTGAGTCGCAGATGGCCTTAGTCAGCATAGCAGCGGTGTCGCGCGTCGGGCGTGAAGTCAGCTCACCGCCGTAACGGCTGGGCCAGTGGTTAACGAGGATATGAATCTTCTCCGGACGGCCGGCATTCATCAAGTAACCCGAGACGAGCAGTTGCAGACGAGACCTTACCAATCCGCCGTCGGTATAATGCGCGTGCAGTTCGTGACCGCGTACGTTGACGGGCTTAAAATAATCGGGTTGATAAAGGAAACCTACATCCACCCCACGGCGGTCGGGTCCCTCAATGAGGATGGGTTTATATTTGCCATTAAGTTGGGGATCAGCGCACAAGTCCTCTAAGCATCGCAGGTTCTCCACTTCCGCTACGCCCACGCAGATCGGTCCGCGACTATCCACATCCTCGCCTAAACGAGAGATGGCATAAGCCATATTGTGAATCTTGTGGGTATATTTGAGGCCCGTCCATTTCATCCCGCCATCGGGCAAGTATTCGTAATCGTTTTTCCCCTCATCGTGGATGGTGTCAAAGAGGTTCTCAAGATTATAAAAAGCAATACAGCGCACCAGCGTTTCGGTTTGCGCCATCGCGGGCGACGGAGCCGCCGAAAGAAGAACGAAAAGACCCGTCAGAAGGGTGTACAAAAAGAACTTATTCATAGAAAAATGCATTTATTTATCATTTTACGCTGCAAAGTTACAACTTTTTTTGCATAATTCAAAATTTTATTGTATTTTTGCAGTGAATTTATAAAAAATTTAACAACTATGTCGTCTATTAACAAAGTTATTCTGGTTGGTAACGTAGGAAGTGACCCTGAAGTTCGCTATTTAGATCGCGGCGTTGCCATTGCTAATTTCAATTTAGCCACGACCGAAAAAGGGTATGTCATGCAAAACGGGACGCAGGTGCCCGATCGTACGGAATGGCACCCGATTGTGCTCTTCCGCAACCTTGCGGAATGGGCAGAGAAATATGTCCGCAAAGGAATGAAACTCTATGTGGAAGGGAAACTGCAGACGCGTTCTTGGGAAAAAGAGGGTCAGATCCGTCATAAGACGGAGATTATTGCGGAGAATGTGCAGATTTTGTGCCGTCCCGACGAATATCGTGATTTAAAACCAGCAACCGATGAGCAATAAAGAGTTATATACCGCTTGGGCGGAGCAACAGGACGAGTTACCGGTTTTCTTTCAGCCCTGGTGGATGGATGCCGTATGCGCCGGTAAGCAGTGGGATGTTCTCCTCAGTTTTGCCGAAGATTCCAATCCCGAGCATCGGGAGGTGAAGGATATTGTAGCCGTACTCCCCTATCTCATCCGTAAACGCCTATGGATGCGCTGGATAGTGATGCCGCAGCAAACGCAGATTGGCGGTATCTGGTTGACCCAAAACGGTGGATTGACGGATGACAACCGCTTGATTGATCTGCCGAAGATTTGCGAAGACTTTGTGGGGCAACTAAAAGCATTAGGCCTGCATTATTACTATCAGCAATACCCGATCGGGTCGCGTATGGTGGAACCGATGCATGCAGAACATTTCCGCATCCGTCCGCGAGTGACGTATCAGATTACCGACTTGCACGATCTGAACGCGGTAGTGGACCGCTTCTCCAAGAACAAGAAACGGCAACTGCAAAAAGCCGTTACCCTTTCCGTCGATATGAATCTGACACCCGACGAGTTTTATGCCTTCCATCAGCAATGTATGGCGGCGCAAAAGAAACAGATCTCCTATAGCCGGGAGTTCTTCTTGGTCCTCTCCCGCAAATCGATGCGCCAAGGACAATCGCAGATTATCGCCATCCGTAATGCGGATGGACAGATATGCGCCGCCGCGTATGTGGTTTGGGATAAGCATAAGATGTATTACCTCATCCCTTGCTATCACCCCGATTATAAAGAGTCGGGAGCAAGCGCGTTATTGGTTGTAGAGGCACTTAAATTGGCAAGAGAGAAAGGGGTGTGTTTTGATTTTGAAGGCAGTAATCATCGCGGGACCGCGCTGCACTACAAGCAGTTCGGCTCCGAGAAAATGACGTACTACAGCGTTGAAAAATATTACCACCCTGCCTTCGGTATCGCGGTAGGAATCAATCATTTACGCAATCTCCAATACGGGATATAGTTATGAAGGTTATCTTTGTCCAAACAGCACACAAAGCTTCTGATGATAGAGTTTTCTACCATCAGGAGCCTAGTTTAAGAAAGTTTGGATATCAGACCGCCATCCTATCCACTGCCGGTAATTATTCTTCATTCCGAGAAGAAAGGCGAGCCATTCGTCAATTTCTCCATGAACAACAAGCCGATTATGCGATTTGTGACACACCTAAAGCCGTTCTATCCACGGTAGGAAGCCATACAAAGATCATCTACGATGTCACTGAATGGTACCCGTCCAAAAAGAACTTACGCCATCGGGGATGGCGCAAGCCTTTTTTCGCAGTTGCAATGCTCTTACTGAATTTCTTGGCGGGATGTTTTGCTTACTCTTTTATCTTTGGAGAAAAGGACAAGGCGAAGCCCTTCTTTTTCTTTTTTTGGAAAAAACGAATTCTCCTCCCCTATTATCCTACATCACGATTATTTGAAAAACCTCACTACCGTGCTCCCGGACAAAGTTGCCGTATCTTATATGCAGGCCCGTTGACACAAGAAAAAGGATGGGAGAGAGTGCAACAAACGATAGCGCTTTGCCAAGAGCAAAGACCCGACATTTCCTTTGAATTGCTCACACTTTCTCCAGAACAATATATGAAATTGCCCGACTTTTGCCAATTTATACAATCCATGGACATCTGTCTTGATCTACGGGATATAGATGTTGAGAATACCCGTTGTCTTCCTATTAAACTATTCTACTATATGGCAGCAGGGAAGCCGGTTGTATATAGTCGGCTGAAAGCGATTGGACACCAGGTGCCTGAGATTCAAGAATGCGGCACATTAGTTTGCTCTGCCGAGGAAGCATCCGCAGCGATTCTTCACTATATGGATGAACCGAAAGTATGGCTTGCAGCTGCCCAAAAAGGGTATCAACTCTTTGTTGAAAAATATAATTGGGAAAAAATAGAAAATCGTCTATTCAAACTCATTCGCTAATATCCGGTTGTCGTAATTCTTTGCCAAGACAAGGTACCAACCGAGTAAGAAAGATTGAACCAACAATCCTACAAGCGCATAAGCCATCACAGCTAAGCGGAAATCGTGCAACCATATTCCCAATCCTATAGCCAAAGCGCGAAGTGTTGTATAGGTAAACTCAATAATGGCAGACATCTTTTGTTTGCCAAAAACATCTGATACAAACCCCAAAGAGGCACTCACCGTGGATACTGCCAACCACGGCAACAGCACACGTATCAGTTCTCCCGTCTCTTCCCAACCGGGTCCCAGCAGCCAACCCGTCAACCACGGCAAAATAAAATATAAGGCAGCAAACGATAAGCAAATGATAAGCAAGAACCATAAGATAAACTTCCTAAGGAAAGGAAAAACAAGTCTGCGATGATTAATCGCATCCGCTGTCTGCTGAAAGAAGGTCTGGCATAGGGAACCCGATATCATATTGAGCGGTCTGAATCCCAATGTCAGTGCCATCCCGAAATAACCTATTTGACTCAAACTGAAGAACGGCGTAAGCAGCAAAATCGGCAAGTTTCCACCCAACGAATTAACCAATGACCGAGGCAAAGAGAACTTAGGGAAATTGGCATATTCCCGAGCCACCGACTTATATTCGTCCCTATCCCAATGCAGCAAGTCTCCCAACACTTTTTTCCCCGCCACCCATACCGATATCACAGCGGATATCAAGGGGGCTATCACCGAACCTACAATCAGCCCGCCCGATAACAAACCTCCATAACCCAAGCCCATCTTACTACCGGCGGATAATACCGATTGCGATAGTTGATAACCGGAGATGCGTCGGAATTCCTTTGCGCGTGTATAGAAATAATTAAGGAGCGTCCAAAATCCCATAACAAAGACATAAACGGGCATCAACCAATACCATTTTGCTAGCGTAGGGGTATTAAATAGTTCACCTATCCATCCGGAAAAAGGGACGGAAAGCAATAGGACTATCGTTACTGCTAACAATATACTTGCTCCAACATGAAACAGAGCAACGGCCTTGTTGGTCTCCCTCGGTAGCACGATGGCATTTTGATATTCAGCCGTGGAGCACAGAACTAAAATTCCGCCTATCGACAAGAACAGATTGAACAGTCCGAAATCGTCAGGACTATAGAGACGGGTCAGAATCGGATAAACGAGCAAACCGATGGCTTGCGCCACCACATTGGCGGAGAGTAATTGAGCACTATTTTTCCAAATATCTTTCATTTTCGGGTGCAAAGGTAGTCTTTTTTTTTGAAAAAAACAACTTTTCGACAAAAAATGCAAGGAATATTTGCATAATTCAAAAAAAAGCAGTAATTTTGTGGCCGCAATTTAAAAAACTAATACTATATGCAACTCAAAAAATCTAAGGAAGCCAGTTTGGAAGACAAAAAGATTACCTACGTCCTGGTGGGTCTTGCCTTCGTGCTGAGCATTTGTTACGTCGCTTTTGAGTGGACGGAGAAAGAAGTTACAAAGTATGAGGTTTCTGATATGGAATTTGCCTTCGAAGAGGAATTGGACATTCAGCAAACCCAGCAGGAAACAACCCCTCCTCCCCCACCCCCTCCTGTCAAAGAAGTGGAAGTGCTCAACGTCGTAGAAGATGATGTGGAGACCGAAACCCTCCAGATCAGCTCCGAGGATAATGATGCCGATACCGTGGTGATTGCTCCTCCCGTAGCTGCGGAAGAGGAAGAAGAGGAAGTCGTTTTCGTTATCGTGGAGACGATGCCCGAGTTCCCCGGTGGACAACAAGCATTGTTTAAGTACCTGAGCGAAAACGTGAAGTATCCCGCCATTGCCCAAGAGAATGGTATCCAAGGTCGTGTGATCTGCCAGTTCGTGGTCAATAAAGATGGTGCAATCGTAGATGTAGAAGTCGTTCGTTCCGGTGGCGATCCTTCGCTGGATAAAGAGGCGTTGCGCGTCATCAAGTCCATGCCGAAATGGAAACCGGGTAAGCAACGTGGTAAAGCGGTTCGCGTGAAATACACCGTTCCTGTTAACTTCCGGTTGCAATAAGAATGGATTTATCCACTCGCGATATAACCTATTGTAAGAATGTCGGTTCCAGACGAGCCGACATTCTTCGTAAAGAGCTAAAGGTAGAAACGGCCTTAGACTTACTGCGCGTCTATCCGTTTAAATATGTTGACTATAGCCGGTTCTGGATGATCCACGAGATTGAGAGTGAGGATGTAGACGTGCAGATCAAGGGACAGGTGCTCGAATACCACACCATCGGCGTGGGCAAGGGCCAACGGCTCAGTGCCACGTTCACTGATGGACGGCATAACATAGAACTCGTGTGGTTTTCCCAAGTGCAATACGTAAAGATTGACCTCAATACCCCCTACCTGCTCCGCGGCAAACCGACCCGCTTTAATCACGAGTGGAACATCCCCCATCCGAAACTCATCCCCCTAAGCAAAGTGACACCCGACATGGTCAACGGGCTCCAACCCGAGTACAATACCACGGAGGCAATGAAACGGGCAGGGCTGAACTCCAACGGGATACGGAACATCCTCCTAGGTCTGCTTCCCGACTTACGGCAAGGCGTTCCCGATACCTTAGGGATGGATATCGTGCAGCAGTACCACCTGATGGGACTCACCGAAGCCCTGATAAACATCCACTTCCCCAAGGATATGGCCACGATGCAAAAAGCCAAGGAGCGGCTCAAGTTCGAGGAACTATTCTATATCCAACTCCAGATTCTGCGCCAAGCCAAGAAACGCGAACAAAACCAAGGCTACCTCATGCCTATCGTCGGCAAACGTTTCAACTATTTCTATAAACAATGCCTCCCCTTTGAATTGACGGGAGCCCAGAAACGGGTGGTACACGAGATCCACGCGGACTTGCAATCGGGCAAACAGATGAACCGCCTGCTACAAGGCGATGTGGGTTCGGGTAAGACCCTCGTCGCTTTACTCAGCTGCCTGCTCGCCAACGATAACGGCTATCAGGCTTGTATCATGGCTCCCACCGAGATCCTCGCTACCCAACACTTCCTTAATATCACGCGTATGCTCAAGGATACGCCCGTGCGCGTGGAACTGCTGACGGGTAGTACCACCAAAGCCCAAAGGGTTCCCATCCACGAGGGACTGCGTGCGGGAACGATCGACATCCTTATCGGCACCCACGCCCTCATCGAAGATGAGGTGCAGTTTGCCCACCTGGGTCTCGTCGTCGTGGACGAACAACATCGCTTTGGTGTCGCCCAGCGCGCCAAACTATGGTCAAAGAGCGAACAGCCGCCGCACGTGCTCGTGATGACGGCTACCCCTATCCCCCGCACCCTCGCTATGACGTTCTATGGCGACCTCAATAGCAGTGTCATCAACGAACTGCCGCCCGGACGCAAACCGATACATACGCTTCATTATTCGATTAACCGTATCCAGTCCGTCTATCAGTTTATTCGGGAGCAAGTCGGTCAAGGACGCCAAATCTATGTTGTCTATCCGCTCATCAAAGAGAATGAGAAACTCGACCTGCTCGACCTGCAAAACGGGTACAACACCTTATGCGAAGCCTTCCCCGACTATCGTATCTCGATGGTGCACGGCCAGATGAAACCCAAGGATAAAGAGGAGCAGATGCAGCGGTTCGTACAAGGGCAGACGCAGATCCTCGTCGCCACCACCGTCATTGAAGTCGGGGTCGACGTACCCAACGCCAGTGTGATGATTATCGAGAATGCCGAGCGGTTCGGTCTCAGCCAACTGCACCAACTGCGCGGACGCGTAGGACGAGGAGCCGAGCAGAGTTTCTGCCTGCTGCTCACCGGCATAGAGATCAGTAAGGAAACGCGACAACGTATGGAGATCATGGTGGCTACCAATGACGGCTTCCGCATCGCGGAAGCGGACTTACAACTGCGCGGACCCGGTGACTTCGAAGGAACCCAACAGTCCGGCCTCCCCTTTGAACTACGCATCGCTTCCCTCACCATGGATGGCCAGATACTAGAAATAGCCCGCCAAGCGGCTAAGGCTATCCTAGAAGTCGATCCTCTACTTGAGGATTCTTTCCATCGTATCTATAAGGAACAACTCAACCGCCTGCGTCAGACGCAAGCGGTGAATTGGAGCGAGATCTCTTGATCAAACCGTCGCCTCGATGTTCCACATAAACGCGCGAACACCGATCTCCTCATTACGCATATCCAGTTTCTTGACGGACTCCAACAGTGTCTTCACTTTGTCGTCCTCTACCACCGTGATGACACAACTGTTCATCTCCGGCCAAGCGTGCGTGCCACGATGGGGGACGCCCCCATTCGTGCCACGACCTTGTACTTGCTCAAAGAACGTAAATCCTTGTATATTAAGGGTATCAAGCATATATTCGACACGCTCCGTGTCGGCTTGATTGAAAACAATCATTACACTTTTCATACTACTTATCGTTTTTTGAAGGAACTTTAATATCCATGAAGATAAACTTCTCACGTAACTTGCGCAGCTTAGCGGCTTCGTCCTCTTTCGTGATTGCGCCATACATAACGGGTACAATATACAGCGTCAAGAACGTGGACACCGTCAAACCACCGATAACAACGATACCTAACGGCTGCCACATCTCGGCACCTTCACCATTACTAACCGCCATCGGCACCATACCGAGGATTGTGGTAAACGCCGTCATCAGCACAGGACGGATACGACTTCTACCCGAAACCATGATTGCCTCATCCAAGGGCAGGTTACGCTCACGCATGAGGTTGATATAATCGACGAGCACAATACCGTTCTTCACCACAATACCGGCCAACAGTACCAGACCCATCGCACCGACCATATCCAGCGACCTACCCGTCAACCATAACGCGATAAGCACACCCGAAATAGCGAACGGTATAGCAAACATGATGATTCCCGGATACGAGAAGGACTCGAACTGCGAGGCCATCACGATATAGACGAGCAAGATAATCAGCAACGCCAACAACCCTAAGTTACCAAAGGTCTCTTGTTGGGTCTCAAACGTACCTGCCAAACGATAGGAATAACCTGTCGGGAAATCCAACTCCGGCATCACCTTCGTTTCCAGTTCGTTAGCCAGTTCGCCCAAGGAGATATCGTACGGATACACGTGTACGGTCACAATACGTTGACGAGCCTTACGCTCAATCGTAGGCGGTGCCCAATACTCACCAATCGAAGCCACCTCGCTCAACTTAACCTTTCCTCCCGTAGCCGTAGGCAACGAGAAATCCAAGATGTCCGACAACGAGTTACGGTTATCTTCTTTAAGGCGGACTAAGATGTCATATTCCGAACCGTCTTCTTTGAGGTAACCGCTGTTCATACCATTGACACGGTTACGCAGATACGTAGATATCGTAGCCGAAGTCAGTCCCAGACGGGAGGCTTTCTCCTTATCAATCGTGATATTGATTTCCGGACGGTCATCCTCACGGCTCACGTTCACGTCACGTGCTCCGGGCAGTTGTTTAGCTAAGTATTTGCACTTCTCTGCTAAAGCAGAAGTAGCCGCAAAATCGTAACCATAAATCTCTACATCCACCGTCTGAGCGCCACCGCCACCCATACCGCTACCGGTATTAGCTTGATACTCGGTAATCTCCGGATAACGCGCCATCTCCTGACGCAGCACTTCCGCAATCTCGAAGATAGAGCGGTCACGTTGCCATTTCTTGTTGGTACGAATGGTCATCGAGATCTTGTTGTTCATCGTCGACGAGAACAAAGCCGAGATAGAAGCATCATCGTTCGAACCGGCAGAAGTGTTGATGAGTTGGATCTCCGGGCATAACTCATAGAAACGAGCCTCTAACTTACGGGCGGTCTTCAAGGTCTGCTCAATACGCGTACCACGTTGCAGTTGCACCGTAACCGAGAGTCGACCATTATCCTGCGGTTTCATGAAGTCAAAACCGATCTTACCCATAAACAGCGGCAGCAACGAAGCCGCAAAGAACAGACCTAAGATCGTAAACGTCGCCGCCTTATGCTTCAAGCACCAGCCTAGCGAACGGGCATACCCATCGTCAATCTTATCCAGCAAAGCGACCACCGTACGGTCGTACCAGTTCTTCTTTTCCGCTTCATCATCGATAAGGTTACCATTCTCATCGACATGCACCTTACGCGGCTTGAGCAACTTCGAGGCTAACATCGGGGTCAGTGTGATAGCCACCACCGTGGAGGTACAGCATACGATCGTAATAATCCAGCCTAACTCGTGGAACATCACACCCGCTTGACCGTTGATCATCGTCAGCGGTACGAAAACCACTACAAGTACCAACGTTGTAGCGATGACGGATACCCACACCTCGTTCGTGGCGTAGATAGCGGCTTCACGCGGGTTCTCACCGCGCTCCACGTGTTTGGTGATATTCTCCAATACCACAATAGCATCATCCACCACCATACCAATGGCAATCGTCAACGAACAAAGCGAGATGATGTTAATTGACGAATCCACCAACTTAAGGTAAGCGAACGCTACAATAAGCGAGATAGGAATCGTAAGCGAGATGATGATCGTGGCGCGCCAACGGCCGAGGAAGAATAGCACTACCAATACCACGAACAGCAAGGCATACAGCACCGATTCCTCCAACGAGTTAATGGAGTTACGGATGTTCTCCGACGACTCGTAGATTTGCTCAATCTTAATATCCGACGGAATCTGTTTCTGTATCTTAGCCAACTCCGCTTTCACGTTCTCGCAGACCTTCACGGTGTTAGCACCGGTCTGCTTGGCGACAATCAGACGTACCGACTCACGTCCGTTCGTTTTCTCGTCCAGACTCAGGTCCTTGATCGTATCGCGCACCGTAGCTATATCGCGAATGAAGACAGGCTGTCCCTGCGGGGTGATGGTTACCATCAAGTCGCGTATCTCGCGGCTGTCGATGAACTCCGACCGAACCTGCATCTGATACTGCTCCTTCACCATCTTCACCGTACCCGAACTGAGGTTGAGGTTGTTCGCACTCACCACTTGACCAATCTGCTCCAAGCTCAAACCATAGGCATCCAGTTTCTGTTGGTCACAATCAACGTAGACGTAGCGCTCGGGTGAACCCGACAAGGACACGTTACCTATACCGTCAATATGGGATAGTTGAGGAACAATCTCGTCGTTGAGCAGTTTATCCAATCCCGCATAACTCTCGTCCGCGGTGAACGAGTATTGGGCGATAGGCATGGACGAGGTCGAGAACTTAAAGATCACCGGCGTACCGCAGTTATCGGGCAGGTTATCTTTGGTCATATCCACGAACGACCGTATATCGTTTACCGCCTCGTCAATATCTTCACCCCACTCCAATTCGAGGGTCACCATCGATATGTTATCCTTTGATTGGGAAGTCAAGTGTTTAAGGTGATCGACGGAGTTAAGAGCATTCTCCAACACCTTCGTCACGTTCGTCTCCATCTCGGAGGCAGAAGCACCCGGATAAGTGGTCATCACCGTCACATACGGAGGATCCATCTCGGGGAACTGGTCAATAGGCAGCTGCGAGAAACTGTAGAGGCCTATCACGATAACCGCCACAAAGATAAGGGCTGTCGTTACCGGTTTTTGTATCGCTGTTTTATATATTGCCATAAACTTTAAACTTTATTCATTAACAACGTTGAGTTTCACTCCATCTACGAGTTTATGCTGTCCCACGTACACATATTCGGCACCGGGTACAATCTCGGGAGCGATGATTTCTATTTCTTCATCTACGCGTTGACCCAGTTGAACGGCTACGCGTTGCGCGCGCCCGTTATTATTAAGGAAGACGTAGCGGTCGTTAGCACCCACCAGTTTCTCTACCGATTGGTAAGGAACGGTGATGATGTTCGCCTTACCCAAACCTACGGTGGTCGTTACATACATTCCCGGACGGAGCAGTTCGTTCTCGTTGGGAATAACCACCTTGCATTGGAACGTGTGGGTAGCAGGATCGATGGTCGGATAAACGACTTCGATAGAAGCGGGGAAGGTCTGGTCAGGATAGATCTCCGACTTAACCGTCAACTTCATACCCACCTTCACTAACGGGAAATACGACTCCGGAATAGCGATGAGGGTCTTGAGTTTATTGATTTGCGTGAGTACCACAATCGGTTGTCCGGCATAGAGTTCGCCGTCCTCGTAGTTCTTGGCTGAGATGACACCGTTGAAAGGAGCTTTGACATACGTGTTCTTCTCCAAGAAATCCGCACTCTCCTTCGTCTGGTCATAATTCAGTTTGACTTGGTCGTACGACTGTTGGCTCACCGAACCCGAAGTTAGAAGAGCATCCATACGTTGTTTCTCGATGGTGAGATTGCCGAGCATGAGTTTCGTCGTTTTGTACTGGTTCTCATCCATCATAACGAGGATATCGCCTCGCGTCTTACGGTCACCTACTTCGACATAGATGTGCTCAATCTTTCCTTGGATGGAAGGAGCAATATTGACGGTTTGATAACCTTGTAAGTTACTGGATACTTGAATCTTACGCTCTACAGGACGAGGCTGAAGAATCATCGTGGATACTTGTTCTACGCGTTCCTCTTGCGTAGTTTGAGTTGTTTGGCTGCACGCGATGGTCATTATCGCCATCGGCAGTAATAAAAGTACTTTTTTCATAT
>CALCGR010000088.1 GCA_937901025.1 uncultured Bacteroidales bacterium | reverse complement strand
CTTCCGGCTACGGACTTACCGCATACTCCATCGCCCTGCTCATGAAGTGGCACCGCCAGGACCCCGTCTCGCAGAAGGAGCGCGACCGTAATGACGGCATCGAGAAGAAACAAGGTAACCGTAATCCGTTTATCGATTATCCCTATTTGGCGGAGTTCTTTTGGGGAGAGATGAAAGATAAAACCCTCGATTTCGATAAGTTGGTTTGCTCTTACGATCCTTCGTTTAAGGACCATCCCAATGGCTGGAACGAGTCGGGTACAACCGATATAGAATCTATTTATGCGCAACCTATAGACGAACCCTGCTTCAACTGCGGGAATAAAGTCATGATTGACGGACAAATCTATATCCGCCAAGGGCAGAAGCTCTATAATATCTTTGGCCAACAATACTAATCATGGACGATAAGAAGATCATTTTCTCAATGGTCGGAGTCAGCAAACACTTCGGCCCGCAAAAACGTGTACTGAACAACATCTACCTCAGTTTCTTCTATGGGGCAAAGATCGGCATCATCGGCCTCAACGGCGCCGGTAAGTCCACCCTCATGAAGATCATTGCCGGGGTAGAGAAAGAATATGAAGGCGAGGTCGTCTTCAGCCCTGGTTATACCGTCGGCTATCTCGAACAAGACCCTAAACTGGACCCCGCCAAGACCGTGCGCGAATGCGTGCAGGAGGGGGTACAACCCATCATAGATATGCTCCGCGAATATGACGACATCAATGCCGCTTTTGCGGACCCGGAAGCGGATTACGATAAGCTGCTCGCCCGCCAGGCGGAGCTCCAGGATAAACTCGATGCCGCCGACGCTTGGAACATTGATAACCACCTCGACCAAGCCATGCAGGCCCTCCGTTGCCCCGCTAACGACCAACCCGTCACGATCCTCTCCGGAGGCGAACGCCGTCGCGTAGCCCTCTGCCGACTCCTCCTCCAACAACCCGACATCCTCTTGCTCGACGAGCCTACCAACCATCTCGATGCCGAATCCATCGACTGGCTCGAGAAATATTTGCAGGACTATAAGGGTACCGTCATCTGTATCACCCACGACCGGTATTTCCTCGACCACGTAGCCGGATGGATTCTCGAACTCGACCGAGGCGAGGGCATCCCCTGGAAGGGCAATTACTCGTCCTGGCTCGAACAGAAAACCGCCCGTATGGCGATGGAGGAGAAACAGGCGTCCAAACGCCGTAAGACCCTTGAGCGCGAACTCGAGTGGGTACGTATGGCACCTAAGGCGCGGCAAGCGAAGGGTAAGGCCCGTCTGGCAGCGTATGATAAGATGCTCAATGAGGAGCAGAAGGAGCGCGAGGAGAAACTCGAGATATTCATTCCTAACGGTCCCCGCCTCGGCAATAAGGTCATTGAGGCTAAGGAGGTCAGCAAAGCCTTTGGCGACCGTGTCCTCTTCGAGCACCTGAACTTCATGCTCCCGCCGAACGGTATCGTGGGCGTCATCGGACCCAATGGGGCGGGTAAGACCACCCTCTTCCGAATGATCATGGGACTCGAGACCGCTACCTCCGGTACCTTCGAGGTAGGGGAGACCGTGAAGATAGGGTATGTGGACCAGGTCCACTCAAATATCGACCCTGAGAAATCCGTCTATGAGACAATCGCTAATGGTACGGAGTTCATCCGCGTCGCGGGACGCGAGGTCAATGCCCGCGCGTACCTCAGTCGGTTTAACTTCACCGGACCCGATCAAGAAAAGAAATGCGGCGTCCTTTCCGGCGGTGAACGCAACCGCCTGCATCTGGCGCTTACGCTTAAGTCCGAGGCAAATGTGTTGTTGCTTGATGAGCCTACGAACGATATTGATGTCAACACCCTTCGGGCCTTAGAGGAGGGCTTAGAGAACTTCGCCGGCTGTGCCGTGGTCATCAGTCACGACCGCTGGTTCCTCGACCGTATCTGTACGCATATCCTCGCTTATGACGGGGAGGGTCACGTCACCTGGTACGAGGGCTCTTATTCCGACTACGAAGCATGGAAATTAACGAAAATATGAGCCATCCATCCCACATCATACATCATACATTGATTGTCCTCGGCTTTGTGGCCTTAGCGACCGCTATTATTCTGGTTCGCAACTACCTCCGTCGTCCCGCCGGTGCCCGTTATGACTTTGTCAGTATCTCCGAACAGATACCTGACGTGCTGCTCGACATCCGTTACCACAGCACCTATAATTTCGTTGGCGCCCGCGTGGATGGTTACGAGGAACCGATTGCGCTGCTGACCCGTCAAGCGGTGGATTCTCTCCGGTTGGTCTCTAATGATCTTCGTGCCCAAGGCTATCGCCTGAAGATCTTCGATGCCTATCGTCCTCAGCGGGCGGTGGACCATTTCGTTCGTTGGGCGCAGGATGTGGCGGACACTACGATGAAACCATATTTCTATCCCGACTTAGCGAAGGACCGCCTCTTCCCGGAAGGATTCATCTGCGAACATAGTTCGCACACCCATGGCTCTACGGTGGACTTGACACTTTTCGATATGGTTTCCGAACGCGAAGTGGATATGGGCGGTACGTTTGATTGGTTTGGCTTCAGTTCGTATCCGTCGTTTACGGACCTCACCCCGGAGCAGTTGGCGATGCGCCAACTCTTGCGGGACGCGATGCTCCGCCACGGTTTCAAGCCGTTTGATACCGAGTGGTGGCACTTCACCCTCCGTGACGAGCCCTATCCCGACACCTTCTTCAACTTCCCCGTTGCGTTACGTTCCATCCGATGAGGGTAGGTGGTGTTTTTTTTCGCGGTGTGTTTTTCTAAAATTTTGCAAATTTATTTGCATATATCAAAAAAAATCCGTATCTTTGCAGCGTTTTTTGAAAAAGACCGTAAAATAATTTAAAACTATACAATTATGGCAAAGAAAAACTTTAAAAAAGAAGATGAGCAGTTGCAAAACGTGGGCGAGGCCCTGAATACTGCCAGTCTATGGTTCGAAAAGAATGAGAAGATCCTGGAATGGATTCTGTTAGGCGTGATTATCGTAGTATGCGGCGTAGTGATGCTGAGTCGTTACGTGATTAAGCCTAGAGCCCTCGAGGCCTCGAACGAGAACGCGAAGGCGGAGGCTTACTTCCTGCAAGGCGACTACACGAAAGCTCTCAACGGCGACGAAGCCGATTGCATCGGTTTTGCCGAGGTGGCTGCTAACTACCGTTGCTATCAGCCGGGTAAACTCGCAGCGCTGTATGCCGGCATCTGCAACTACCAATTAGGGGAGTACGAAGAGGCTGCTAAGTACCTGAAAAAATTCAGTGCGAAGGACCTGACGATTGCTCCGGCGGCTGCGCAACTCTTAGGCGACACGTACGTAGAGCTGGGCGAATACGGCAAGGCGGTGAAGGCCTTCAAGGCTGCCGCTAAGTCCGGAAATGCAATGATTGCTCCAATGGCGCTCAAGAAAGCGGGTATCGCCTATTTAGAGATGGGCAACAAGAAAGCCGCTAAGAGTGCTTTTGCCGCTATCAAAGCCGATTATCCGATGGCGCAAGAGGCGCAGGATATCGACAAGTACATTGCTATTGCTGAGTAATGACCACGGATTTATCCCAATACGATCCCAATCAGTTGCCCTGCGCCGAAAAGGTGGCGGGGCAACGGTACGCAATCATCGTAGCCGACTGGAACCAAGACATCACGTATGCTTTGGCGCAAGGCGCGATGGATACGTTGCTCAAGCACGGGGCGAAGCGAGAGAATATCTATCTCACGCACGTGCCGGGAACGGTGGAGTTGACGTACGGAGCGAAGCACGTGATCGAGGCTGAGAAGCCGGATGCGGTGATTATCATCGGTTGCGTGATCCAAGGCGAGACGCCGCATTTCGACTACGTATGTCAGAGCGTGACGGAGGGCATGACGCTGCTGAATGCGACGAGCGGGGTACCGGTCGTGTTCTCGGTACTGACGACGCTGAATAAGCAGCAGGCGTTAGACCGCGCCGGAGGCAAGCTCGGGAATAAAGGCGTAGAGGGAGCCGTAACCGCCATACGAATGGCGAATATAAGACATGAAAATCTATAAGTTTGGTGGTGCGTCGGTGAAGAATGCGGAGCGCATTCATAACCTAGCTGAGATCGTAAGGCAAGAGTCGGACGACCTGGTGATCGTTGTATCGGCGATGGGTAAGACAACCAACGAGTTGGAGGTCTTTACGCAGGCGCTGTGTGCGGACGACTGCTACGAAGGCGAGGCATACGACGAGCTCTACGACCAAGTGGTGAGTACGGGCGAGTTACAATCCTCGCGTTTCATCAGTGCTTACTTGAACCACGTAGGCATTCACAATCAGTGGTTGGACATGACGCAACTCATGCGTACGGATACCACGTTCCGCCATGCGAAGGTAGATCTCCAAGAAACAAAAAAACTCGTCGCATCGTTTATGCAAGCCCATCCGGCGCATATCTATGTGGCGCAAGGGTTTATCGGCGGGACAGCGGATGGTCGACGCACGACCTTAGGTCGCGAAGGGTCTGACTATTCTGCGGCTATCTTAGCGAATGTGTTAGGAGCAGAATCGGTGACGCTATGGAAAGACGTAGCGGGGATATATAGTGCCGATCCGAGGAAAGTGAAGGAGGCGGTATTGCTTCCTTGTATCTCGTACGAGCAGGCGCAAGCGATGGCGGAGCACGGAGCACAAGTGATTCACCCGGAGACGGTGAGTCCGCTCAGGGAGAAGAAGATTCCGTTATATATACGGTCGTTTATCCATCCGGAGTTACCGGGAACCGTAATATCATGATTAAGAAACTATTGGCAGAGTTGTTGACTGCTATTCAGACGAAGAAATTCTGGTTTGAACTCGTCGGAATGACCATCGGTATGATCATTGGAGCTGCCGCGGTTTATTATTTTTTGATGCCCAGTCACCTGATTGTAGGTTCAATCTCGGGTTTGAGTATTGTGATTAATACCGCGATCGGGGGTAATGCGGATTCGTTATCCTTCATCGTGATGGGCATCAATGCTTTTCTGTTGATTTTAGCGTTTATCTTGATTGGGAATGAGTTTGGGTTTAAGACGGTGTATACGGCGATGATCTTAGGCCCGCTGATTCAGATATGGGATCGTGTGTATCCGTACACGAACTTGACGCATCGTATCTTTGCCAATCCCGATCCGGAGTTATTGGAGCAGTTACAGTTAGGTCAGACGGTGTTGGACGCAAATGGTAATCCATATATCTTAGATCGTGCGGGTCACGTGTTGGAGCAAGTGAGGGACTCGGTGATGAGTGCCGGATTAGGGATGGGGGATGTATGGTTCGACCTGATTTGTTTCGTAATGTTGCTGTCCATCTGTCAGGCGTTTGAGTTCCGGATGAATGCCTCGACGGGCGGACTCGACATCTTAGGAAAGATTATCAATAAGTATTTGCATTTCGATATAGGTGCGTCGGTAGCGATTGGCGGTGCGATGATTTGCTTATCGGCCTTTGCCATCAACGATTTTAGGATGGTGGTGATTGGTCTGATCGGTACGTGGTTTAACGGGCTGGTGATCGATTACTTCACGGCGTCCTTAAACAAGCGCAAGCGGGTATGTATCATCTCGCCGGATTACGAGGTGATACGGAAATATATCATTGACGATTTGGTGAGGGGCTGTTCGATGTACGAAGTGATTGGCGGTTATTCGGGTCAGAAACAGATAGAGATACAGACGCTGTTGACGCCGGACGAGTACGCGAAACTTTGTAAGTTCCTCAATGAGAAGAAGTTCCAAGTGTTTATGACGGCGGGTAACTGTTCGGAGATGAACGGACTATGGTTTGTTCACCGTACGAAGTTCCAGCAACGACGGGATGCGTATTATCAGAAGCGGCACGATTACTTTGTGAGAAAGCAGATGGAGTACGAGTTGAAGAATCCGCAAGCCAGGGAGAGAAGGTTGGACTGGGAGGCTCGTCATCCGGATTTCATTAGGCGCAGAGACGATTGGTATAAGCAACACAATATACATATAGATTAAACATTATAGATTAACAACAATGAAACCAACATTATTTATTTTGGCTGCCGGTATGGGTAGCCGTTACGGAGGATTGAAGCAGTTGGACAGTATTGGTCCGAGTGGGGAGACGATTATGGATTACAGCGTATATGACGCTATGCGCGGAGGCTTCGGAAAGGTCGTTTTTGTGATACGCAAGGACTTTGAAGAAGACTTCCGTAAGGTGGTTTTGTCGAAGTACGAGAACAAGATCCCTTGCGAGGTATGTTTCCAGGCGTTGGAGACATTGCCGGAGGGGTATAATGTACCCGAAGGCCGCACGAAACCTTGGGGAACGAACCACGCGGTGCTGATGGCCAAGGATATTATTCGCGAACCGTTTGCGGTCATCAATGCGGACGATTTCTACGGACAGGAGTCGTTTAAGATCTTAGCGGATTACTTGATGCAAGTGGAAGGGACGCAGGGGCAGTATTGCATGGTAGGTTACCGAATTCAGAACACGCTGAGTGAGAACGGAACGGTGAACCGCGGCCGTTGTCAGACGGATAAGAACGGTTTGCTGACGGATGTGGTAGAGTGCATCAATATAGAGGAAGTAGGGAACGTGATTGTCTATAAGGACGAAGAGGGGAACGATGTGCAGATTCCGAAGGATGAGCCGGTAAGTATGAATATATGGGGCTTTACGCCGGAGTATTTCAAGTATTCGGAGGAGGGCTTTAAGCGTTTCTTGGACGAGAGAGGCACGGAGATGAAGTCGGAGTTTTATATCCCGACGATGGTCAATGAGCTCATTCGTACGGGCAAGGCGACGTGCAAGGTGTTAGATACGCCGTCGCATTGGTTTGGGGTGACGTACGCGGAGGACAAACCGCAGGTCATCATGAAGATTAACGAACTGATACATAAGGGTATTTATCCGAGTAAACTGTTTTAATATGAGTAGGATCTTAGTCACCGGCGGAACGGGGTATATTGGTTCCCATACGGTAGTGGAGCTTCAACAAGCGGGCTACCAAGTAACGATTGTAGATAACCTGAGTAACTCGAATATAGGGGTGCTGCAGGGGATTGAGCAGATCACGGGTATCAAACCGGACTTTGAGAACGTGGACTGTTTGGATTATAAGAACTTCAATGCGGTCTTTGAGCGTTATCCCGATATCGTAGGTGTGATCCATTTCGCAGCGAGTAAGGCGGTAGGGGAGAGTGTGGAGAAACCGCTGATGTACTACAATAATAACCTTGGGTCGCTGATTAACCTGCTGGATATCATGCAGGTGCATGGGGTCAATAACATCGTTTTCTCGTCCTCGTGTACGGTCTATGGTCAGCCGGATAAGGAGCATTTGCCCGTGGATGAGACGGCACCGATTAAGAAAGCGTTGTCGCCCTACGGGAATACGAAGCAGATTAATGAGGATATCATCAATGATCAGGCGCACGCGCATAAGGACCTGAATGCGGTGATATTGCGATATTTCAATCCGATAGGGGCTCATCCGACGGCACTGATTGGTGAGTTGCCGAACGGGGTACCGAATAACCTGTTGCCATTTGTGACGCAGACGGCTGCGGGGATAAGAGAGAAACTCAGGGTGTTTGGTAACGATTATAACACGCCCGACGGGTCGTGTATAAGAGATTATATCTATGTAGTGGATTTGGCTAAGGCGCACGTGAAAGCGATTGACCGTATGCTTAATGTCAAGGACAGGGACCAAGTGGAGGTCTTCAACCTTGGAACGGGTAGGGGATTATCGGTCTTGGAGATCATCCGCGACTTTGAGAAGGCTACCGGTGTCAAACTCAATTACGAGATTGTCGGCCGTCGGGAAGGGGATATTGAACAAGTGTGGGCGAAAGCCGATAAGGCGAATACTGTGTTGGGCTGGAAGGCCGACACGCCCATCCTCGATGTCCTCCGCTCCGCCTGGAACTGGCAGCAGAGACTCTAATCCTCAATCCTTTCTGTCTCGGGTTCTTCTTGGGTTATTGTTGGGATATTCTTGGGTTGTTCTTGGGTAGGCTGAATCCGTCGCCTCGATGCGCCATTGAAGGAAAAACTACACAAAAGGGTCTGTCCCTTTTGTGTAGTTTTGATTGAAGATGGAATAGGTTATTTCGGGTTTTCTTCTGTTTCTTCTTGTTCTGATTTGTGGCGAGGACGCTTGTGAAGTTTGTGCGGAAGGTCGCGCAGCAAATCA
>CALCGR010000087.1 GCA_937901025.1 uncultured Bacteroidales bacterium | reverse complement strand
ACCTAGGACCCCCTGATTAACAGTCAGATGCTCTAACCGACTGAGCTAAGGAAGCAGTTATTTTTCCTCTATTTTTAGCTTTCTTTCTCAAAAGCGAGTGCAAAATTACAACTTTTTTTTTATATAGGCAAGTTTTTTTGAAAAAAAATGCGTATCTTTGCAAAAAATTTCACAAAAAAGGCCATTTTTAGTAAAAATCACACCTCAAAACGGGAAAAAATGAAAAAAGTTTTAGGATTAGGCAATGCTTTAACAGACGTCTTGTTGCAAGTTTCCGAAGATGACTTGCGAGAATTAGGGTTACCAAAGGGCAGTATGAACCTTATTTCAATGGAGCAGGCAGAACAAATTCAGATGCGTTTTGCATCGGTTCGTAAACGTATGGTCGCCGGCGGTAGTGCCAGTAATGCCATTGCAACAATTGCTTCCTTGGGTGGAAAGGCGGCGTTTATAGGCAAGATTGGAAACGACGAAGTCGGGGACTTCTATCGCGAAGATATGTTGAAGAATGGAGTTAAGCCCCTCCTGTTGTCATCTGACAAACAGATGTCCGGGTGTAGTATCGTGCTCATTACTCCGGATGGAGAGCGAACCTTTGCCACCTATCTTGGCGCAGCAGCAGATATGCAAGCTGACGACATCCACAAAGAGGCTTTTGCCGGTTATGACATCTTCCATATTGAGGGATATTTGGTGCAGAACCACGATTTAATTGAGAAAGCCATCCGCATGGCCAAAGAGAGCGGATGTATGGTTTCTTTGGACTTGGCGAGTTACAATGTGGTTAACGAGAACCATTATTTCCTTAAAGAGTTGATTAAAAAGTATGTCGATATCGTCTTCGCAAACGAGGATGAGTCCTTTGCTTATACCCATCTCAATCCCGAAGAGTCTGTGGCTAAGATTGCGGAACAATGCGACATAGCCGTCGTTAAGGTTGGAAAATTAGGCAGTTATATCCAACAGGGAAAAAGTATGTACCATATTGGTGCCATCACCACCAACTGCACGGACTCAACCGGTGCCGGAGACCTTTATGCCGGAGGTTTCTTGCATGCGCTTAGTGACGGGTTTGATATTCGCCGCTGCGGAGAAATCGGAACCATTGCCGCCGGGCGGGTGGTGGAGATTATCGGTACTAAGTTATCAGACGAAACGTGGGATGAAATCCGTCGTATTTGTGCCCTCTATCGTGGATTTATGATGAAATACAACTTGTGAAACGAATGAAAACGCTTTATCGTCTATATCAACTTTTTATTGCGTTACCCATCCTGCTGGTTATCACCCTTTGGGCTGCCATCTTAACCATTCTTACATTCCCGTGGGCGAATGCAGAATGGATTCATAAGGCACAACAGTTCTGGGCTCGTTGTTTTTGCCGGCTATTGTTCATTCCTGTTGAAGTGCGGGGATTAGAAAACATTCAAGCTCATCAATCCTATATTTTTGTGAGCAATCACCAATCCATGTTTGATATTTTCGTTATCTATGGTTGGCTACCTGTTATATTCAAATGGTTAATGAAGCAAGAGTTGCGTCGCATTCCCATAGTAGGCGTGGCTTGCAAGGCCGCGGGACACATTTTTATCGATCGGGGAAACCCTGTCGCGGCCATGGAAAGCATTCAACTCGTGGAAAAAACCTTAGTCGATGGGGTGAGTACGGTCATCTTCCCTGAAGGGACTCGATCAAGAGATGGTCAAGTAGGACGATTTAAACGAGGTGCTTTTCAAGTTGCACTGGATGTTCATCTACCTATTATACCCATCTCTCTTACCGGTTGTTATGAGGTGATGCCAAAGGGTGCCGTTTGGGTTACCCGCCATCCCATTCGAATGACGATTGGTCAACCAATTACCCTGCCAAATGAAATAAGTGATATTAATGGACCCATTGAAGCAATACGACAAACCATTATTCAAGGTTGTTAAGATCCTACTAGCCATAGCCGCTTATGGTTATTTGGCATATAAGCTCATCAGCTATAAGGACTATTCTTCTCTATTTAGTACCTGGGACACCCTTAATATGGAACGTATCGGGTGGTTGATTTGCGCTCTTATACTCTTCCCTCTCAACCTATTTTTGGAAGCTGTCAAATGGCGATTCTTGTTAAAAGATATTCACCCCATCAGTTATGCCGAGGCCTCACGACAAGTTTATTGCGGTTATGTGGGAGCATTTGTAACTCCCTATCGAGTGGGTGATTATCCGGCAAGAGCTATGGATTTTGGGGATAAGACGCTTTGGGGAAAAGCCACTGTTTTAGGTTTTGTCGGAGGAGCCGCCCAAACAATTGTTATTATTTTGTTTGGTATATTTCCCTCTATCTATTACCTAAACCACAACCTTAATATTGTTTGGGTCTTTTTAGGAGTGGTTATTTGTATGGCTGTTATTTTGTTTGCGCCACGCCTTATTAAAGAAAAGTTTTCCTTCACCACCCTTTTAGGGGCTATGGGTTGGTCGGCCTTGCGATATGCGGTTTTTTCTTGGCAGTTATATGCCGCTCTGCTATTTGTTGGCGCACCGATGACTCTATTAGATGCTCTATCAGTTATCCCGCTTTACTATATGTTAGTGACTGTCACACCCAATATGCCAGCAGCCGACTTGGGTATTCGCGGCGGTTGGGCGATGGTGTTATTTGACCGCTATACAACCATTCCTTTAATTACATTAGCTATATTACTCATCTATATAATTAACACTCTGTTGCCCACAATCATCGGGTCTTTCTTACTATACCGCCGTCCTACAAAGTAGCTCGCAACAATAGATGGACATCGGTGTCTGTTCGTTTCTTATTATGCTCGTTCATCCAAGAAGATGCATAAATGGTTTCTGACACGCGAAAATATAGACTTAACTGAGGAATAATCTGCCATCGAAAATTAAGATAACACCTACCGCCAAGTCCATAAGTCGCATTAGAAGAATAGGCGTATAACACATCATTCTCATAAACATAAATGCGGTTATCCCAAGCGCGAGCATCAAACCCCTGCAATCGCAATTGCAAGGTTATGGGCACACGGGAGAAAACATATTGAATATCTTGTACCAGAGATACGCCATAGGTTATTTTACTTATAGAGTCAGTCACCAAGTTTGCATCCGCCCGAGTTCGCAATCGCCATCCGGATTGACGCCAATCAAACTCATAACGCAAGGCATAAGTTGCCTTCTTATCTTTCTGTTTTGCCCGAAAACGCATATCTATCTGCCAAGTCTCCGAGGGCTGATATTGTGCTTGTAGTTGCGCATCATAGCCTAAGGTGGGATAGTTATGAATCCCGTATTTAGGACCACTGAACTTAAACACATCCCCATACACAGCAAAACGCCAATCGCGCAATCGGGTAATATCTGCACCGATATAACAACCATTTTCATCATTGATACGCGAGGTCTCGGAGAACGCGTAAGCAAGGGTGTTGTCAAAGGTTGGCGAATAATAACGATATAAAACCAGCAAGTTTACATCTGAGACCGGTGTTACCCGCATTCCCACTTGTGTTCCGACACCCCATTGTTTATTTTGTGCGACCGCCACCTCGCCAAATAAGTCTATCTTCCCCTGATTCCATCGAACATTTGCCCCTCCCACAAACTGCTCTTTGCCCCGAAAATAATTCTGATTATAGGCGGCACGTTCGAAATAATAACGAAGCGTATCGGAATAGATTTTTTCGAGGGCTGTCACACCCACCTGTAGCCGTTTATGACGTATGGTTGCATTCGCTCCTACGATATGACAACGAAGGGAATCGTTGGCTTTTGTTAAACTATACCAAGTGCTTACATTTACGATTCCCCAACGCATCGTCACTCCTACCCCATGCAGCCCCTGCCCGTCTACAGAACTGTATTTTTTTAAACCCTCTTGAGTGTTTTCTAATTGGGTTACATAGGTGGATTTACCATTATGAAACGGGGTACTCACCACCAATCCTTGACCAAACGAGGCCTGGAAATTGCCCAAGACAAGGGTCTTAAGACATTTAATATTGTTGATTTGAATATATCCTCCGTATTGCAACTCTTTTGCAGGAGCACCGGTCGGACGCCGCAGGGTAAACCCAAATTGAACTTGGTTCCGATAGTTAAATTTATATTTGGCTTGTACATAAACAGGATCTGTTGTAAAACTCTCCGCATTGCGAACATCTACCTGACCTAAGATATCGTGTTTGGCATTGTAAAAAACTTCTTTGGCATAGATTTTTTCTTCTTTTTGTATAGGTTGAGCCACAAAAAAACAGGATAAATTGCGCACATCATAATCGTGTAATCCTTCAATAAGTTGTAACTCGTTAAGACTTTGCATAGGATGCATATCAACATACACCAAAATGGCATCTATCTGATCCGCTCGCAAAAAGCGAAAACGAATTAAGTCGTCATAGGTAACTTGATTGATATTAAGGGGTTGAGACGCCAACTCAACAAGCTCCATAAAATAATCCTCGCTTGACTCTCCTTCTTGCTCTACATAAGCGGTATAAATGTCCTGAATGACATTCGTTACAAAGGAAACGGAATCCCGATTTTGCGCAGAACACCATACGCTGCTAAACAAAACAACGCAAATTATGAGCCACTGGTTGAAACGAGACATTGATATAGAGAGCCCTCTACTCTTCGGAGAAGTGGACTAATACGTGACGATAGGAATTAAAGATTTTTGATTTTGAAACGAAACCAATATAGTGTTTCTTCTCATCTACAACAGGCAAGTTCCAAGCACCGGTGTCTTCAAAAATCTCCATAACACGTTCCATTGGCATATCATCCGTTAAAATGGCCGGAGGGGATGTCATAAGTTGTTTTACGGTAAACCGTTGGTATAACCGCGGTTGAAACATAATATTGCGCACCTCATCAAGGGATAAAACCCCTTTTAATTCGCCTCGCTGATTTACTACCGGAAAAATGTTTCGATTACTTTCGGCTATCACTTTCACCAATTCCCCCAACAACATTTCCGGACGGAGAATAACAAACTCTTTTTCCAAAACATTATCCATCTTAAGTAATGTCAGAACAGAGCGGTCTTTATTATGAGTTATCAACTCACCCTTTTGCGCCAATCGCATAGCGTACAAAGAATGGGGCTCAAAGAACTTAATCGTGAGATAGGCGACAATAGAGACAATGATAAGGGGCATAAACAGGTGATATCCCCCGGTTAATTCCGCTATCAAAAAGATACCTGTCAAAGGGGCATGCATCACACCGGACATCAAACCGGCCATACCCACCAAAGCGAAGTTGGATTCCGGTAAAGCAAACCCAAAAATATTAATCGTGCGCGCAACCACAAACCCCACAAGTGCCCCCACAAACAAGGAGGGAGCAAAGATTCCGCCGACACCGCCTCCCCCATTGGTTGCAACCGAAGCGACCACCTTAAAAAGAATCACCAGCACAAAATAGATAACAATCATCCAGGGACCTAAATGTAAGTTGGCCAAAGGACTATTGTTAAATGCCGAAGAAGCATCCCCATTTATAAGATTGACGATGACGTCGTACCCCTCACCATAAAGCGGGGGAAAAAGAAATATCAAAATACCCAAAGCCACACCTCCGATAAGTATCTTCAGGCCTATTGATCGAATATTGTGCTTAAACCACTGCTCCAAAGAGTTCATGGAGCGTATGAAATAAAGGGAGGCGAAACCACAAACAACGCCTAAAAGCAAATACCAGGGAATACGATTTAGCGCAAAAGGTTCGTACACTAAAATATCAAACATGGTACTTTCCCCTCCCGAGACCAAATAGGTAAAGGCAGTTGCTGTCACAGAGGAAATAAGGAGGGGTGCTACCGAAGTCATTGTCAAATCCATAAGCAGCACCTCTAGCGTAAAGACCAAACCGGCAATCGGAGCTGTAAAAATTCCCCCAATCGCACCCGCTGCACCACAACCAATCATAAGCATCATTGTTTTTTGGTCCAAGCGGAAGAGTTTGGCAAGATTACTACCTATTGCAGCACCCGTCAATACAATAGGTGCCTCCGCACCAACAGAACCACCGAAGCCGATAGTAATCGCGGAGCCGACAATGGAAGTCCACATATTATGGGCCTTGATGATGGATTTCCGTTGCGAGATAGCATATAAGATTTTTGTAATACCATGAGAGATATCATCTTTGACAATATAATGCACGAACAACGCTGCCAAAGCAATACCAATCATCGGACAAACAAAATAGAAAAAATGGTTTTGCGCAATGAGGGGTGACGCGATGTATTGTTGGATTAAACGAATAACAAACTTTAATGCTAAGGCGGCTAAGGCAGAAAACAAGCCCACAAAAAAACTGAGGATTAATACCAATCGACGTTCGGTTATGTGCCGTTCACGCCATTCGATAAATGCGTCATATTTGGGGGTTTGTTGATTCATACTTATTCATCCCAACCAATGCCCTTATATTTTGTTAGATCCCATTCTTCCTCAACTTCATTAAGATAGATTGTTTCGGTTGTTGGCTCTTGGGAAAGTTCTTGTTCGTGCTCAATCTTGGCCACATCGATAGGGGCATGAGATATTTCAATCACTTGATTTTGTTCCTTATTCAGTTCTGTCCAAAGAGCGTCTTTGAGTTCATCCAGCCCCTGGTGAGCGACGGAAGAAATGGGCAAAACAGGAATTTCCAATTTCTTACTCAATCGTGTGATTATTGCCGGTTTCACATCCATCGTATCCATCTTAGAGATAGCTAAGATACGCGCCTTTGTAAGTAACTCCGGGTTATATTGTTCCAATTCTTTTAAAAGAATCTGATATTCTTTTTCAATGTTTTCAGATAATGCCGGTACCATAAAAAGCAATACCGCATTACGTTCGATATGACGTAAGAATCGCAATCCCAGACCCTTCCCTTCAGACGCACCCTCGATGATTCCGGGAATATCTGCCATACAGAAGGATTGACCATCGCGATAAGCTACTATACCGAGTTGGGGGACCAAGGTGGTAAACGGATAATCGGCAATCTTAGGCTTAGCCGCACTTAAAACAGACAACAGGGTAGACTTACCGGCATTCGGGAACCCAACCAGTCCCACATCGGCCAAGACTTTGAGTTGTAGGATTATGTTGCGTTCTTGAGCCGGTTCGCCGGGTTGAGCATAACGAGGAGCTTGGTTGGTTGCTGTACGGAAATGCCAATTACCCAATCCTCCTCGGCCGCCTTTGAGCAAAACAATCCGCTGTTTATCCTCTTTAACTTCACACAAGAACTCTCCCGTGTCTCCATCATACACCACGGTACCTAACGGAACTTCGATAATTTTATCTTCACCATCTTTACCAAAAGAGCGGGAGTCTCCACCCTTACCGCCATCAGTGGCGAGGATGTGTTTTTGGTATTGCAAGTGAAGTAGGGTCCATAAGTTGCGATTCCCCTGTAAAATAATATGTCCTCCTCGTCCGCCATCTCCACCATCCGGACCTCCCTTTGGCAGATACTTGGCACGATGTAAGTGCATACACCCCGCGCCTCCTTTACCGGAACGGCAAAAGATTTTCACATAGTCTATAAAATTAGAGGACATAGGCAAACGATTAGATATGGAAACCTACGATTTTATCTAATTGACGGAAGGTGTCCTCAATCTCTCCCATTCCATTAACGGCAAAGTAGTTTCCTTGTTTAAGATAGTAAGTACTAACAGGTGCCGTCTGTTCGTGATATACCTTCAGTCTTTGTTGGATAACCTCGGGTGTATCATCTGCTCGTCCACTAGTCTGACCTCGGAAAAGCATACGATTAATCAATTCTTGTTCCTCTACAAGAAGTTCAATAAGAAGGGCTTGGAGGTGGCGCTTCTGCATCATTATTGTAAGTGCTTTTGCTTGCTCCACGGTACGAGGGAAACCGTCTAGGATAACTCCCTTGCAATCCTTAGGCAGGTTGTCAAAGAAAGTTTCAATAAGCGCAATCATCTTTTCATCAGGTACCAAATTGCCTTTTGAGATAATCGCATCTATCTCCTTTCCAAGAGCGCTACCGGACTTGATCTCGGCGCGTAAAGCGTCTCCGGTAGAGAAGTGTAGCAAGTTGTATTTCTTGGCTAATAATTCTGATTGGGTTCCCTTTCCGCTCCCGGGAGCACCACAGAGAATAATATTGGTCATATTATATATATTATAAGGTGTGATAAAATCAAACTAGGATAGAATGCAAAAAACGAGTTGCCGGATAAGGGCAACTCGTTTTACATAAAATGAAAGAATTAGAGAGCCAAACCTGCACCAGCTTTAAATTTAGCAACTTTCTTTGCAGGAATTTGGATAGCTTTCTTCGTCAACGGGTTGATACCTTGACGAGCGGCTTTCTTAACAACAGAGAAGGTACCGAAACCAATCAGTTGTACATTCTCACCCTTCTTCAGAGCTTCAGCAATAGCATTAACGGTAGCATTAACAGCTTCAGCAGCGGCAACTTTCGTTAAACCGGTTTTTGCTGCAACAGCAGCAACGAGTTCAGCTTTGTTCATAGTAAAAAATTTTAATAATTAAACGTTTAATTTCGTTGTACCATGGGGCATTCCCCACGATTTACGAATGCAAAGGTACAATTTTTTTTTCAATCCTACAAATTTTTTTTACGTTTTTTTTCAAAAAAATGCCAAAATTAATCAATTTTAGGGTGATAATGGTAGGATGAGTAATCATTTTTTATCTTTTTTTGCCTTTTATTGAAGTGAATATGTTTCCAACAAAGGATCAACAACCAACCAAAAAGCATACCTCCTAGGTGCGCAAAATGGGCAACATTATCACCGGCAGTAGGGGCTAAGCCGGCAACCAACTCAAAGGCTGCATATATAATCACAAACCAACGGGCACGGATAGGAATCGGAATTAAAAAGATAAATAGCGGGATATTAGGAAACAACCAACCAAAGGCAAATAATATACCAAACACAGCACCGGAGGCGCCAATTGTAATCCCCATACTTCCACCAAACAAAGCCCACACCACTTCTTGCGTGATTGCGGCACCCAAACCGCAAACTAAATAATATAGAGCAAAACGTTTGCTTCCCCATTCGTTCTCAATGATAGGACCGAACATCCAAAGCGCAAACATATTACAGAAAATGTGACCGAAGTTAGCATGCATAAACATGTATGTCAGGGGTTGCCAAAAATGAAAATGAGGATTGGTAACATAATATAGCCCCATTATGGCACTCAAACTCAGCCCCATTCGCATGAGTAAAACATCTAAACACCAACAAATAATATTGGCTAATAAAATATATTTAGTAACAACCGGTAAATTTTTCATAATCTATAAACTTAAACTATCCTTTGGGTACCAATGTGACCAAGGGCACCAACATCTCCTCCATTGAGATGCCGCCATGTTGAAAAGTGTCTTTATAATATTGTGCATAATAATTGAAGTTGTTGGGATATCCAAAGAAGTCGTTACCAGTGCAGAACATATAACTGCTACTCAGATTCGGGCTCGGCAATCCCACCTTGTCCGGATGATCAAGTACAAACACATCCTTTGATTGGCAATTAAGCGACTTCCCCACCTTATAACGTAAATTCGTGTTTGTATTTTTATCTCCGATGATAAGCACAGAGTTTTGTACACGCACCGTTCCGTGGTCTGTGGTGAGCACAACCTTGTATCCTAACTCTGCTATACGTTTAAAAAAAGCATATGTCGGCGAGTGTTTGAACCAAGATAGAGTTAAGCTTCGATACGCAGCTTCATCGTTGGCAAGTTCGTGCATCATCTTCGACTCTGTGCGAGAATGGGAGAGCATATCGATAAAATTCAATACAGCCACATTCAGCGAGGTTGTGAGTTGACTCAGTTGCTTGGTTATCTTCTCACAAAAATCGCTCTCGTTGATCTTATAATACGTGAATGGATAACGTTTTCGGAAGCGATCCAACTGTGTTTGTATCAACTCTTTCTCATTCAAGTTCTTCCCTTCCTCTTCTATCTCATCCACCCAGAGGGTGGGGTAGAGTTGACTGATTTGTAAGGGCATGAGTCCGGAAAAGATAGCATTTCGCGCATACTGCGTAGCTGTTGGTAAAATAGAAGTATATAAGTTATCGTCTGCGGTAATAAAAAACTCTGACAGTAGCGGTTGTATCACCTTCCATTGGTCATATCTAAAATTATCAATAACTATAAAAAAGAGTTTTTCTCCTTGATCTAAAAGAGGAAAGAGAACACGTTTGAAGATATCCGGAGAGAGTAGCGGACGCTCGTTTGAAGAGAACCAAGCGATATAATTCTTTTGTATAAACTTGACAAAAGCGGCGTTGGCTTGACTGCGTTGCATAGCCAACATCTCTTTCATTGATGAATCTATGTTTTGCAACTCCAAATCCCAATACGTCAGAGAGCGTTGAATAGCCTTCCATTCCTCTATTGTTTGGGCGGTATCAATCATATATGTGATGTTCGAAAACTCTTCTTGATATGACCTGTTGGTATGTTGCTCTTGTATCTGTTTGCTATGGATATTCTTTTTTAGACACAGCAGAATCTGGCTCGGGTTCACGGGTTTGATTAAGTAATCGGCTATCTGCTCACCAATAGCCTCCTCCATTATATGCTCTTCCTCCGACTTGGTAATCATCACCACCGGAAGTTGCGGAAAATCGCGTTTGATTTCTTGTAACACCTCTAATCCGCTCAACCCGGGCATATTCTCATCCAAAAAGACAATATCAATTTCTTGGTGAGAACGACATTGTTCAATAGCATCCTGCCCGTTATTCGCGGTTAAGACGTTGTAATTCTTTTGATTTAGAAAAAGGATATAAGGTTGTAGCAAATCTATCTCATCGTCTGCCCATAAAATCGTGGGGTGATTATTGCAGGGTGTTGGGTTCATATTGCCTCCATTTATTGATTAGGTTTGTCATATCTTCCGGCCATTCGCTATCAAAAAACATCCGTTTACCGGTACAAGGATGTGTAAAGCCCAGTGTTTTGGCGTGTAGTGCTTGCCTTGGACAAAGATTAAAACAGTTTTGGATATATTGTTTATATTTCTGAGTCGGCAACCCTTTTAAAATCTCTGTTCCACCATATTTTTCATCACTAAAGAGCGGATGACCAATATGGCGCATATGAACACGTATTTGATGGGTTCGACCGGTTTCTAAACGACACTCCACTAAAGTTACATACAAAAATCGTTCCAAAACCCTCCAATGGGTGATTGCTTCTTTGGCATTTGGGTTTTCTTCTAAATCATAAACTCTATAACAGGTGCGATCTTTTGTATCGCGACCCAAAGCACCTTCTATCACACCATCGTCTGTCGGGAATGTGCCCCAAACGAGAGCATTATAGGTTCGCTCTGTCGTATGGTCAAAAAACTGCATCGCCAGGTTCGCTTTCGCCTCGGGGGTCTTAGCAATCAGCAACAAACCGCTCGTGTCTTTGTCTATCCGGTGTACCAACCCTATCTCGGGGTTATTAATATCAATTTTTGATTCTTTATTTTGGCTAAAATAATATGCCAAAGCATTAAGCAAGGTATGCTCATAATTACCATGTCCCGGATGCACCACCAGTCCGGCGGGTTTATTGATAACCATCAGGTCCTTATCTTCATAAACAATAGTTAATGGAATGGGCTCAGGTTGGATGGTATAATCACGAGGCTCATGGTCTAACAAAACCTGTATTACATCCAATGGTTTGACTTTATAATGGCTATTGACCGGTTGATGGTTTACCCATACATGACCGGCATCTGCCGCATGCTGAATACGATTACGAGAAGTACCTGCCATATGTTCAGCCAGGTACTTATCGATACGAACGGGTGTTTGACCTTTATCTACTTCACAACGCCAACGTTCCCACAACTCTTCATCAAAATCTTCCATTAAAAGAAATCATCTTCTCCCGGATCATCCGAGGAGTTCGTAATCGCTTTTTCTATATCTAAAGTTAGATTAACATCCACTCCCGTACCTTCCACGACAGATGTTCCGGGAGTTGGGGATTGCCGATAGATAATATAATCTCCCATATTCTCTACTACCGGAGGCTCATCATATTGCACGAGCCCAAGGGTGAGATGGGCAACATTGATAAGTAAACTGCGAGCTTCTGTCAAGGATTTTCCTTGCAAGGAAGGAACTTTTACTTTTACGGTTCCCTTCCCTTTACCAACCACCATGGTAATAGATGTACCTTCATCTACTTTTTCTCCGGGAATAAGAGGGCGCCCTTGGTAACGAAGGTCTAAGACAATGTCTCGATATTCAGAGGGTTCATATTCAACCTTACCCACCAATATCCCCATGGATCGCAAGGTGGCCTGCGCTTGACGATAACTGATATCGTGCAAATCCGGAATCTCTACTTGACGATGGTAAGAGGAGTTAATGATTGCATAAACGGGTCTATTTTTCTTTGCAAAACTGCCCACCTCAGGAATCTGCTCCACAATCGTTCCCAACGGAACGGTATTAGAGAAGGTGGAGTCGATGATGACGAGTTGCAAACAACTATCTGCCAGACACTGCTGAGCGTCGTTGTATTGCATTCCCGTCACATTCGGCACCACGACTTCAATGCCGTGTTGGGTATAATGTTGTAACCATAGGTGCACACTAACCAACACAACAACCAGAATTCCAACAGCTATCGCGACATTCAGAATAACAATCCCGAATCTTGTCTCTAAAAAAGCTTTCTTTTTTGTCATCGATTTGCGCGTTTCCGCTCTAATTCGTCCAAAATAATCTTACGCAAACGCATATGAGTCGGTGTCACCTCCACATACTCGTCTTCTTTGATATATTCGAGGGCTTCCTCTAATGAGAACTTTATTGCCGGAGCCAAGATGGCCTTATCATCCGCAGACTTTGAACGCATATTCGTTAGGTTCTTTGCTTTGATAACATTAATCACAATATCCCCCTCCTTCGAGTTCTCGCCTACAACCTGACCGGCATACACTTCCTCTTGAGGATCAATGAAGAACCGTCCACGGTCTTGCAGTTTATCAAGGGCATAGGCCGAAGCAGTTCCCGTTTCCATCGCGATGAGCGAACCATTGGTGCGCTTCTCTATATCGCCCTTGTAGGGTTCAAAATCAAGGAAACGGTGAGCCATAATCGCCTCACCGGCACTAACATTCATCACGTAAGTACGCATACCGATAATGCCGCGGGATGGAATCGTGAATTCTAATTGTACGCGGTCATTGATCATTTCCATCTTTGTCATCTCGCCCTTACGGACGGTCACATATTCAATAATCTTTCCGCTGCACTCCTCGGGCGTGTTCACGGTGAGTTGTTCAATAGGTTCGCACTGCTTACCATCAATCGTCTTGATAATAACTTGCGGTTGGCCGACTTGTAACTCATATCCTTCGCGACGCATCGTCTCAATTAAAACCGAGAGGTGTAATACGCCACGCCCGAATACGTGCCAGGAATTATCGTTATCGCTCGCTTCCACGCGCAAGGCAAGATTCTTCTCTAACTCGCGCATCAAACGGTCGTGAATGTGACGAGAAGTGACATATTTACCATCTTGTCCAAAGAAGGGAGAGTCGTTGATAGTAAATGTCATCGACATTGTCGGCTCGTCGATAGCAATCGGCTTAAGAGGTTCCGGATTCTCGATATCGCAAATCGTATCACCAATCTCAAAACCTTCGATACCAATGAGAGCACAGATATCGCCGGAGCGAACTTCGTCCGTCTTTTGGTGTCCCATACCGACAAAGGTATGTAACTCCTTTATCTTCGTTTTCACCTTACTCCCGTCTTTCTTGGCGAGCATCACACTCATACCATCCTTCAATGTTCCACGATGTACGCGTCCTACGGCGATACGACCTACATAAGGGTTGTAGTCTAAAGATGTGATTAACATCTGCGGCGTTCCTTCCAACGCTTGCGGTTCGGGGATGTACTCAATGATAGCGTCCATGAGGGCGGTTAAATCCGTGGTCGGTTTATGCCAATCGGTGGACATCCACCCGTTTTTTGCACTACCAAAGATGGTTTGGAAATCCAACTGATCTTCGGAGGCATTGAGGTTGACCATAAGGTCAAAGACGGCCTCTTGTACCTCGTCCGGACGACAATTGAGTTTATCCACTTTGTTAATCACCACGATCGGTTTGAGGTTCATCTCAATGGCTTTTTGTAGCACAAACCGAGTCTGTGGCATAGGTCCCTCGAACGCATCCACGAGCAGTAGTACACCATCCGCCATATTCAGGACGCGTTCCACCTCCCCTCCGAAATCTGCGTGCCCCGGAGTATCAATGATATTGATTTTATAACCTTTATAATCAATACTCACATTCTTGGCGAGGATGGTGATACCACGTTCGCGTTCGAGTTCATTATTGTCTAGCACTAATTGTCCGGCGGGCTGAGCAGAAAACTCATTGGCTTCTTTAACCACCTTGGCAGTGTATAACATCTTGTCTACCAAGGTTGTTTTACCATGGTCCACGTGGGCAATAATGGCTATGTTTCTAATTTTTTGCATTGTTTAACAGTCTGTTGACTTGTTTATTTCTTAAAATAACGGTTGAATAAACCCTCAAAACCTTTTCCGTGACGAGCTTCGTCTTTGGCCATCTCGTGAACGGTGTCGTGAATAGCGTCTAAGTTCAGTTCTTTGGCACGTTTAGCAATAGCCAACTTCCCTTCGCAAGCACCGGCTTCAGCCATCATACGTTTTTCGAGATTGGTCTTCGTATCCCAAACCACGTCGCCGAGCAACTCAGCAAACTTAGCGCAGTGTTCTGCCTCCTCAAAAGCATAACGCTTGAAAGCTTCTGCCACTTCCGGATAACCTTCGCGATCGGCTTGACGAGACATTGCCAGATACATACCCACTTCTGTGGCTTCACCCATAAAATGAGCATTCAGATCTGCTTTCATTTGCTCATCGGTGTTCTTAGCAACGCCGATAACGTGCTCACAAGCAAACTCGATACCTTCCGCAGCAACGGCTTTCCATTCTACCACTTGTTTACATTGAGGACAACGCTCGGGAGTCTCTTCTCCTTCAAAAACAAACCCGCAAATAGGGCATACAAATTTTTTCTTCATAATCGTGTATTTTTAAAAATTATTAGTTAATCTTGTTGTCTAATCAATATTTTGCGCTGCAAAATTACAACTTTTTTTTGATATATGCAAATTTTTTTGTATCTTTGCAACCACAAATGGTCAAAGTTCCTACACATTCGGCTCTCTACCGACAAATAATGTCGGTTATTTTTCCAACCATCTGTCCCTTCTGCCATCAAGCGGCAGTAGATGAGGACGGGGAAGTGTGCGCAGAGTGCAAACGGCGTTTGCCTCAAACAGAAGAAATCCAAACACGGGGTAATATTACGGAAGATAAGTTTATGAAGAACCCGCATTTTGTACGGGGAGCTGCTTGGTTGCATTATAAAGACGCACGGGTACGAGACCTTGTCCATCAAATGAAGTATAAAGGCCGCCCTTTAATCGGATATTCGTTGGGAAAAGAACTGGGTATCCAACTTGCTCAGCAAGGATTTATGGACGGCATTGATGTAATCATTCCTATTCCGTTACACCCCAAACGTCTTCGTACACGGGGATATAATCAAGCGGAATATATTGCCGCCGGGATTGGAAAAACAACGGATATACCGGTAGACACAACCCATATCGAACGGGTGATAAACAATCCGCAACAAGCTAAAATAATAGACGGCGGGCGAAAAAATAACGTAGCGCAAATCTTTGCCGTCAACCATCCGGAAGAGATGTACCGCAAACACATCTTGTTAGTGGACGATGTGGTTACAACCGGTTCAACACTCAATTCGTGCATTGCCTCCATGGCCCCCTTCCGCGGCTGCCAAGTCAGCATTGTCATCCTCGCCAAAGCACATTAATCTATCAGAGAGGATCTACATTGAGAAGTATTTGGATAGATTTGAGATTAGGTAGCGAACGGACATATTCAATCTGCTGCATAACCCGTTGTTTGGCTAACATAAACGAAGCCTCCGTCTCTACGCGCAGGCGTATATTCCTTATATAATATCGATTGACCCGTTGGACTGCAGGTAAAAGTACCACACTACAACGATGCCCGAAACACTGCGAGAGCAATTGTTGTAACACATAAGCCGCCGCCTCTGTTTTAGCCGAATCGGAATGTCGAACCGTAACCTCAATAAGGCGATGGAATGGTGGATATTTAAAGTCTTTACGCTCTTTTATCTCGTGGTGGTAAAGCGATAGATAATCATGCTGCTGTACCTGCCGATAAACCGCATTCTCAGGATCAAATGTTTGAATATACACTTGACCTTCTGTTCCCTTGCGTCCGGCACGACCCGCCACTTGTTCTAAGAGTTGGAAAGCGCGTTCCGCGGACCGAAAATCCGGTTGTGCCACCATTTGGTCGGCATTCAATACCGCCACCAAAGACACATCATCAAAATGCAATCCTTTGGTAACCATTTGAGTACCAATTAATATATCTACCTCGTGCCGCGCAAAAGAATCAATGATGTGTTGATAATCATCTTTACGCCGCGTAGTATCTAAGTCCATTCGGGCGACTCGAGCCTGAGGAAAGAGTTTAGCCGCCTCCTCCTCAATGCGCTCTGTACCAAAGCCGTGCATCTTCATCTCACCACCGCAATCAGGACAAGTAGAGGGTAGAGGAGTGGTATATCCACAATAATGACATACCAGTTGCCGCGGAGTTAGATGAACGGTTAAAGACACGTCACAATTAGGACAACGCGGGGGTTGACCACAGTGGGTGCATTGAACAAAAGGCGCATAACCACGACGATTTTGGAAAAGTATCACTTGCTTATGCTTTGCCAACTCCTCGCGAATCTTATCCACCAGCGGGTCTGAGAAATGGTCATACATCTCTTTGCGACGATATTGCTGCTGAAGGTTAATAAGATGAATGGCAGGCAAAGCCAATCCCTGATAACGCTCGGAAAGCGTGACCAGGCCATACTTACCTTGCAAGGCGTTGTAATAGGTCTCTACCGCCGGGGTAGCGGTGCCCAACAACACTTTCGCGTGCTCGGTATGCGCCGCCATAATGGCAACCGAACGAGCATGATATCGCGGAGCAGGGTCTTGCTGTTTATAGGAAGGCTCATGTTCCTCATCAATAATAACCAGTCCAAGATTTGATAAGGGGAGGAACACGGCACTGCGGGCACCTAATAGTAATGACGGTTGTCCATTCGGGAGGGTAAGAGAACGATAAATCTCCATTCGTTGTGCATCGGTAATGCGGGAATGATACACCACCAATTGACCACCGAAATGCGCAGCCAAACGAGAGGTTAGTTGGGTGGTAAGTGCTATCTCAGGAACGAGGTAAAGCACATTCTTTCCCGCCCGCAACATCTCGTCAATGAGATGAGTATAAATCTCCGTCTTCCCGGATGAGGTTACCCCATGTAAAAGCACCACTTCATGACCAAGCCATTGGTCGCGTATCTGTTGTAAAGCCAACTGCTGCGGCGCATTGAGAGCGGCTAATGGTTGGGGTTCTGTAGGGGTATAATCCGGACGTTTTATACGCTTATGAGACGAGGTCAAACTATAGGTTTTATCGAGCGCTTTGGCGGGTAAAGCCGCAGCCAGCACATCTCCAATCGGACACATATAATACTCCGCCATCCAATGCCAAAGATTCAGTTGGGCTTCCGACACTATCGGGACCTCATCTAAAGGACCAAGAATCGGGCGGAGAGTAATATGTTCCTCTTCTTTGGGAAGGGTGTTATCTACAATGCCGACACACTCTTTTTTTCCCAACGGCACCAGAATACGGGTACCGGCTATAGGAATAGACATTCCGTCCGGCACACTATATGTGTAGGTGTCGGCAATAGCGAGAGGCAATATGACGTTGATTGAAGGCATTGAAGATTGCTAAACAGAGGGTTGGATGTCGCGGACCATCATTTCGATAGAAGTAACCCCGTTGAAGGTGTTTTCGGTCAGTTCATATACGACATCTACCGGATTCCCGTTTTGTATATGCAATGCCAGATCGCCTTTTCCGAAAGCGATACCGCCGATAGCCGACGTACGGTCGGTGAGATCGAGTTTAAGGTGTTCTCCTGTTTTGCCGCAGCGTTTGGTATAACGATTATTTATCATCTTGCGTGTCAAAAATAAAGGTCTTGGATTCTCCGGTCCGAAAGGTTCAAGACAATGTAAGACCTTTATTAGTTGAGGAGAGATGTCTGCTAAATCAATTTGCGCCTCAATGGCAAGAGTCGGTTGTTTTTGTTCGGGAAGAATATGGGATTGTACATACTGCTCAAAACGCTGCTTAAATTCCGGAAGATTCGCTTCTGGCAGAGTCAGCCCTGCCGCAAAGAGGTGGCCTCCAAACGTGGTGAGCAAATCGGAACAAGCATCGATAGCCGAATACAAGTCAAACCCTTCAACAGAACGGGCTGATCCGGAAACAAGGCCTTCACCGGAAGCGGTGAGTACAATCGTCGGACGATAGTATGTTTCAATGAGTTTGGAAGCGGCAATTCCGACCACCCCTTTATGCCAAGTAGGATTATAGACAACCGTGGTGGCCAAAGAATCGTTGTCCGGATTTGATTGTAATTGTTCCAACGCCTCTTGGGTGATGGTATCCTCTTTTCCTTTGCGTTCCTGGTTATATTGATCCACCGCCTGAGCCAAAGCCAAAGCCTCGTCATAATCGGCGGATAGCAATAGTCTAACGGCTTCTGCCCCCGTTTTCATTCGCCCACAAGCATTGATACGAGGGCCGATCTTAAACATAAGATCTGTGATATTGAGGACCGGTTTACTCCCGTCCGCCTTATTGCCTAATGCGGTTTGGATGAGTGCTTGCGGACCGATAAACGGATGTGTATTGAGTTGCTGCAAGCCAAAATAAGCAAGAAGTCTGTTCTCGCCTGTCAACGGAACGATATCAGAAGCAATCGACATGGCACAATATTGCAGCAGAGGTTGCAAAAGAGCGGATTGCAAATCGTATTTTTGTGCATAAGCTTGGCAGAGTTTAAAACCCACTCCGCAGCCGGATAGATATTTATAAGGATAAGGATCATCCTCGCGCTCCATATCTAATACCGCTACAGCGGCCGGAAGTTGAGCACCCGGGGTATGGTGATCGCAAATAATAAAATCTATTCCGCGTTGGGTAGCATAATCCACCTTATCCACGGCTTTGATACCACAATCAAGAGCAATGATTAGTGTTGCCCCTATCGATTGGGCATAATCTATACCCCGGAAGGAGATACCATAACCTTCCTTGTAACGATCAGGGATGTAATAGTGGAGAGTTGCGTGTGTAGAATTGAGAGTAGAGAGGAACGAATAGACGAGGGCCACGGAGGTGGTTCCATCTACATCATAGTCTCCGTAAACAAGAATAGTTTCGTTGGTGGTAAGAGCACGATGGAGGCGCTCTACTGCCTTATCCATATCGCGCATAAGGAAGGGATTGTGAAGTTGATTGAGCGAAGGACGGATATAGGTTCTTGCCTGCTCGTCAGTGGTGATGCCGCGATCCACCAACATCTGCGCACATAAGCGACTGATGTGTAACTGTTTGGAAAGTTGTTCACACAGGCGTTGCTCTTCTTCGGATAATTCCTTAATCTTCCAATTCATAGGTGTCTGCGTCTTGGTAGAGGGGTAAAACTTGTCTAAAGTGGTGAAGGGCATCAATATCAAACATCACAATCTTGGTGGTTTGTTCGTCCTCAGCAAAGGTTACTAAGGGTTCCGGGTGGCTTCCATACGCTACGGAATGACCATTGTAATGAAGTCCCTTATCGTCTTCTCCCACCGGATTCACCGCCACAACATAACACTGGTTTTCAAAAGCACGCGCCGGTACAAGATGATCCCAATAAGCGATACGACATTCAGGCCAATTAGCGGTCACGAGAAGGATGTCGTAAAGATTATTTTTTTCCTGTCTTAACCAAACAGGGAACCGAAGGTCATAACAGATTGCAAGACGAAAACGGACTCCCATATAGGTGATGATCGTTCGGTCGCGTCCGGCGACAAAAAACGCATTTTCTCCCCCGTGGGCATAGAGGTGGGCTTTGTCAACAAAGACCGCTGCGGCCGTCGGGCGAACAAAGAAACCGCGGTTATAGAGTTTGCCTTGATCACAACAAATGAACGAACCAACAATAGCGATATGCGTCTCGTCGGCCAAATGTTGGAGTGTAGTTATTGTAGTTCCGTTAACGGGTTCCGCCAATTCTGGTTGGGAGGTCACAAATCCCGTAGTGAACATCTCGGGCAGCAGAGCGATATCCGCTTTCCCTTGTAGAGAGCGAATATGCTCTACAGCTGCCTGTAGATTTTGCTCTTTATCGGCCCAGCGAATGGTATATTGCAGGAGGGCGATGCGCATTATGCTTTTTGGTTTTTCGCTGCGGGTTTGCCCGAAATCGTTTCACGCATAGCGGTATCGGCCTGCATATTCTGCATACGATAATAATCCATAATGCCTAAGTTACCATTACGGAACGCTTCCGCCATCGCTTGCGGTACGAGGGCCTCTGCCTCAATCACTTTAGCGCGAGCCTCTTGGGCTTTCGCCTTCATCTCTTGTTCGGTTGCGATAGCCATGGCGCGACGCTCTTCCGCTTTTGCTTGAGCAATGTTCTTATCCGCATCCGCTTGGTCCATTTGGAGTTGAGCACCAATATTCTTTCCTACATCAATGTCGGCAATATCAATAGACAGGATCTCGAACGCTGTACCTGAGTCAAGACCTTTATTGAGCACCAGTTTGGAGATACTATCGGGGTTCTCGAGCACCTCTTTATGACTACCCGCCGAACCGATAGACGAAACAATACCCTCGCCGACACGAGCAAGAACGGTGTCTTCACCCGCACCGCCGACCAGTTGTTTGATGTTCGCGCGAACCGTCACACGAGCCTTGGCAATCAACTGAATACCATCCTTGGCAACCGCCGATACAGGAGGCGTATCTATCACCTTCGGGTTGACGGACATCTGAACCGCCTCAAACACATCACGACCGGCAAGGTCAATAGCCGTAGCCATTTGGAAAGTAAGGTCAATGGAGGCCTTGTTTGCACTCACAAGGGCGTGGGTCACGCGACGGATATCGCCGCCGGCGAGGTAGTGAGCCTCCAGTCCGTCTCGACGAACATCTTGCAGGCCCGCTTTATGTGCTTCGATAAGACAATTGACAATCAGTGTGGGGGGCACCTTACGGATACGCATAAGGAAGAGTTGGATGAGCGAGATGCGCACACCACTTACCTGCGCGTTAATCCATAGCATAAAAGGTACATAGTAGAAGAAGATGATAACAAAGATGGCAATGATTACCACCAATACAATTTCTAACGCTTGCATAATTATTAAATTTTTAAGTTATTTTTTCATTTTTCTTTCAAATCGTTGATTTTTTTACCCGGATCGGCTAATCCGACCTTCGAGTCGATTTGGGTATCAAGCCCCATCTTCTCGATAGCATGACTACGGAAAAAACCGTAGATAGCTAACGCGGAAAGGAGCAAACAAGCAGCCAAGACGATGTGTCCGGCCATGGGGCTCATCTTAAGATAAGCCACTACGACAGAGGCAATTAGCGCTGAGAAACCGGATATTCCGGCTATTCCGAAACCGGGAAGCAGGAACATTTCCGCTACCAACAAACCTACGCCAACGAGCACCAAAAGGATAACAATTAATGTGTACATAAGCCTAAAAATTTTTTTTCACGCTGCAAAGATACAAAATATCTTTGACATATGCAAATAAAAAAATAAATTTGCACATATAAAAAAAAAGTTGTACTTTTGCAGCCCGAAACGAAAAATGGCGATTTTATGAGCAAAAATTTAGTTATAGTGGAATCTCCCGCCAAAGCCAAGACGATTGAGAAGTTTTTAGGGAGTGAGTTTAAGGTGTTATCTTCCCAAGGCCACATCCGCGATATTGAAAGTGTCGGCGGAAATAATATGGGTATTGACTTTGCGCACGACTATGCTCCCCATTATGGTATTGACAAAACGAAGGAAAACTTGATTGCCTCTCTTCGGAGCGAGAGCAAGAAAGCGGATACCGTATGGCTGGCCAGTGATGAAGACCGCGAGGGAGAAGCGATTGCTTGGCATTTGAAGGAAGTGTTGGGATTGGATTCAAAGAAAACGAAGCGCATCGTTTTCCATGAGATAACAAAAAACGCTATTTTGAACGCGATTGAGAACCCGCGGGATATTGACTATCAGTTAGTTCACGCCCAGCAGGCGCGGCGGGTATTAGATCGTATCGTCGGTTTTGATCTATCGCCTATTCTTTGGAAAAAGATTACTACGGATCTCAGTGCCGGACGCGTACAAAGTGTTGCCGTTCGACTGGTGGTGGATAAAGAAAAGGAGATAGAAAACTTCAAGACGAGTTATAGTTATCGCGTAATCGCAGAATTCACCGGAAGCAATCCCGGCGACGCCAGTATCTTACGCGCCGAATTGGATAAACCGTTTACCAATAAGAAACAGGCGATGGATTTCTTGGAACTTTGCCAAAAATCCCTCTTTAAAGTGGAGGAGGTTAGCAAGCGTCCGGGAAGACACACGCCGGCACCTCCATTTACCACCAGTTCTCTCCAACAAGAGGCTGCGCGCAAATTGAAGTTCCCTGTATCCAAAACCATGCGCCTGGCGCAATCGTTATACGAAGCCGGTAAGATTACGTATATGCGTACCGATAGCGTGAACTTAAGTTCTTTGGCTTTGGCAACTTGTAAAGAAGAGATTATCAAGATCTATGGTGAGCGTTATCACCATATGCACCAATATACGACTACAAGCAAAGGAGCTCAGGAGGCGCACGAAGCCATTCGTCCCACGTATATCAGTGAACATAAAGCGGGCGACAACCCCGACGAGGAGAAGCTATACGAACTTATTTGGAAGCGCACGATAGCCAGTCAGATGGCGGATGCCGAGTTAGAAACCACGCATATAACGGTGAATATGACGGGAAGTCCGCGTTTGTTTACCGCCCAAGGCGAAGTAGTGGTGTTTGACGGTTTTATGCGTGCCTATGTACAGTCGGTAGACGATGCGGAAGAAAGTGCCTCTACCTTACTTCCTATGATGGCCATACAAGAGCGGTTGAAACTGCGCAGTGCCAGTGCTATCCAGAGTTTTAAGAAAGCACCCTATCGGTACAACGAAGCAACGCTGGTGAAAGAGATGGAGAATTTAGGTATCGGTCGCCCCAGTACGTATGCCACCATCATAGAGACCATTCAAGCCCGTCATTATGTAGAACGCGGTTCGTTCTATGGTACCAAACGCAACTACACTGTCCTAACCTTGCAGAACGGGAAGATTACGGAGAAGCAGAAGACGGAACAGGCGGATGTTGAGTTACAAAAACTCTTCCCCACGGATTTGGGTAGGTTTACTACGGATTTCTTAGTGGAGACGTTCCCGAATATCCTTAGTAACGATTTCACAGCGAAAGAAGAGGAGGAGTTTGACCTTATTGCTGCAGGAAAACAAAACTGGGTAAAAACGGTGGATGACTTTTATAAGGAGTTTCATCCGATTATCGAACAGGTCGAACCGGGCAAGTTGAAGGGTATTCTGTATGGCACCGATCCTAAGACCGGAGGCGAAGTGAGAGGTAAGGTGACGAAGGGCGGCAGTTGTGTACAATTATCGACCGACGAGAAGAGCAAACCTATCTTTGCAAGCCTTAAAAAAGGCCAGTCCATTTACAAAATCACATTAGCCGAGGCATTGGAAGTGCTCAACAATCGTCTTCCTATCCATAAAACCATTGACGGAGAAGAGGTTGAGATAAATGAGGGTAAGTATGGACCTTATATTAAGACTACAAACGGGTATGTTAGTATTCCTAAAAACTTGGATCCTTATAATTTAAAGGAAGAGGATATCCGTACTTTGATAGCCAAACTGGCCGAAAACGCAGGTCCTATTCAAGATTGGGGGGATGTGCAAGTGCTCAATGGTCGATATGGTTTATACATCAAAACCAAAGAGGGTAACTGTCGTTTACCCAAGGGTATAGACCCTCGCTCTTTAACCAAAGAAGAGTGTTTATCCCTCGTTTCTAAGAGCAAAGAGGAACCAAAAGAGCCAAAAAAACGCTATTTTAAGCGGAAAAGTGCAAAATAATTTGCATATATCAAAAAAAAGTAGTACTTTTGCACCCGTTTTCGAGTACCTTTAGATCGAAGGTCTCACAAAGACCGAGAAGTAGCGCAGTTGGTAGCGCACCACGTTCGGGACGTGGGGGTCGGGCGTTCGAGTCGCCTCTTCTCGACCAAGAAGTGTATAATGAAAGGAGTTCTCTATTGGGCTCCTTTTAAAATGAAAACAATAATTGAATAGAATATGAAAGTAAAAGTTAGTAATGTGAACCCTGTAGCATGGAAAGAAGTGATTGTTCATGCTAAACTGCCCGCGAAACTAAACAAACTGCAAGAGATTGCTTACAATCTTTGGTGGGTATGGAACTCGGATGCCAAGAACATCTTCCGTTATATCGATAACGAAGCTTGGCACAAAGCGCAATCCAATCCCATCATGTTGCTCAATATACTCAGTTATGAGAAGATGGTAGAGCTCAGTCAAGATGAAAAATTCATTGCTCAATTGGACAAGACCTATGCTGAGTTCCGCGCTTATATGGATGCAAAGAAGGATACGAAGAAACCTTCGATTGCGTATTTCTCGATGGAATATGGTTTGACCCATATCCTGAAAATCTATTCGGGTGGTCTGGGTATCTTAGCCGGTGATTATCTTAAAGAGGCCTCCGACTGCAACGTAGATATGACGGCGATTGGTTTCCTCTACCGCTATGGTTATTTCACACAGACCTTATCGCCCGAAGGCCAGCAGATTGCCAAATACGAGGCTCAAAACTTCAACAATCTTCCTTTGACGCAAGTCAAGAACGAGGACGGCACACCGATGGTGATTGAGGTACCTTACCCCGGTCGGTTTGTGAACGCATACCTATGGAAAGTAGCGGTGGGTCGTATCAACCTCTATTTGCTGGATACCGATAACGAGCTCAACTCCGAGTGGGATCGTCAAATCACTCACCAACTCTATGGCGGCGATTGGGAGAACCGTATCAAGCAAGAGATTATGTTGGGTATCGGAGGTATGTTAGCCCTCAAGAAACTCGGCATCAAAAAGGATGTTTATCACTGCAACGAGGGTCACGCCGCCTTGATGGGTCTGCAACGTTTGGTAGACTTGGTTCAAGAAGAAGGTTTGACTTTCAACGAGGCCAAGGAAGTGGTAAGAGCCAGCGGCTTATACACTTGCCATACGCCGGTTCCTGCAGGTCACGACTATTTTGAAGAAGACCTCTTCTATAAATATATGAGCGAATATGCTCCTAAGTTGGGTATCGAGTGGGACGACCTGATTGGTATGGGTCGTCAAGACCCGGACAACAAATCGGAGAAGTTCTCGATGTCCGTCTTCGCCCTCAACACTTGCCAAGAGGCTAATGGTGTGAGCTGGTTGCACGGCGAGGTGAGCAAGAAGATGTTCGCTCCCGTTTGGCCCGGTTACTTCCCCGAGGAGTTGCACGTGGATTATGTTACCAATGGTGTACACATGCCCACCTGGGCTGCCAGCGAGTGGAAAGAGATTTATAAAAAGACTTTCCCTGCCGGTTGGTATAGCGACCAATCTAATTTGGAGATGTGGAAAGCATTCAATGACCTACCCGATGAGAAGGTTTGGGCTACCCGCATGTTCCTTAAGAACAAACTGATTGACTATATCAAGGAGAAGTTCCAAGAAGACTGGATGAAGAGTCAAGGGGATCCGGCTCGTATCATGCGCGCCCTCACGGAGATGAATGCCAATACGCTGATTATCGGCTTTGGTCGTCGTTTTGCCACCTACAAACGCGCTCACCTGTTATTCACGGACTTAGAGCGTTTGGACAAACTCGTGAATAATCCTTCGCGACCCGTTCAATTCCTGTTTACAGGTAAGGCTCACCCCGCAGACGGCGCAGGTCAAGGTCTGATTAAGCGTATCATTGAGATTAGCCGTATGCCTCAGTTCTTGGGTAAGATTATCTTCTTGGAGAACTACGATATGCGTCTGGCTAAACGTTTGGTTAGCGGTGTAGATATCTGGCTCAATACCCCGACCCGTCCGTTAGAGGCTTCGGGTACAAGTGGTGAGAAGGCCCAAATGAATGGTGTACTGAACTTCTCCGTACTTGATGGTTGGTGGTTAGAAGGTTATGTAGAGGGTGCCGGTTGGGCATTAACCGACAAACGCACTTACGAGAACCAAGCGCACCAAGACCAGTTGGATGCCGCGACAATCTACCAGTTATTGGAAGAAGAGATTATCCCGATGTATTATGCGAAGAACTCGAAGGGTTATTCGCCCGAATGGGTACAGACGATTAAGAACTCGGTAACGAAGATCACTCCTCGTTTCACCACGAAGCGTATGATGGACGATTATTTTGCTAAGTTCTATAACAAACTGGCTAAGCGTCATCAGTTGCTTAGTGCCGAAGGGTACAAGGTAGCCAAAGAGATTGCCGCTTGGAAAGAGAATATGGTAGCCCATTGGGATGAGATTGAGGTTGTAAGCAATAACCTCAATGATATCCTGCAAGCCGATCAACCCAGTGTCGGTGAGACATGCACCCTCAAAGTGGAACTGGACACGAAGGGTTTACAAGACAAGGGTATTGGTGTAGAGCTCGTAGCCATCCGTACTTCCTTACACAACAACGATAAGTTGTATGCTGCGGAGCCGCTGAAACTGGTGAAGGCTGAAGGCAGTCGTCTGTTCTTCGAGACGAAGTACCAATTCGCTTATGCAGGCGGAATGAAGTTTGGATTACGTATGTATCCATACAACGATTTGCTGCCGCACCGCATGGACTTCTGCTATGTACGTTGGATATAGTTTTTTATCTGCTTACACGAGTGTAGAGGAATAAGCCGATGGCTAAGAACACGAGGTTTGGCAACCACGCCGCCATAAAGGGCGTCATCACTCCGGTAACCGAGAACGTGGTAGAAACGGTGGAGAAAAGAATGTAGAGGGCGGTGAGCACAATACCTATTCCTAAGTTCTTACCCATTCCGCCTCTTACTTTGCGTGAGGACATGGTGACCCCTAATAGGGTGACAATGAAAGCACCGATGGCAGAAGCCCAACGCTTATGCCATTCGGTCTCAAAAGCTTTGATATTCCCCGCCCCTCGAGCCGACTGTTTCTCCATATAATCGCGCAGTTCGGGATTGGTCATCCACTGCGCCTGCTCCGCTGTGATGAATAGTTCGTCGGGAGCGATAGGTAAGACCACATCTTTCCTGTCTCCTTTATCCAAACTCTCCCTCAGTCCGTTAAAATTACGCTCTACATAACCTTCCAGATGCCAGTTATACAGGCTATCGTAACGGATACGGTCGGAGATGATACGGGTGGTTAGGGTTTTCCCGTCAAAATATTCCAAGGAGCACCGATAGCCGGTCCCCGTCTTGAGTTGGAACGACTCTATATAAAGGATGGTACCCGGTTCCACCTCCATCTGCACATTATGCGCGTGCTCCGACTTAAAGTGGGAGATATATTTATTCTCAAAATCCAACATCTTGCCGGAGGCAACCGGAATGACATAACCGCCCAACCAGAAGGTCATCAAGAACAGGAAGAGGGCCGATAGGAAGTAAGGCCACATCAGCCGGTGGTAACTCATCCCGGTAGAGAGCATGGCGATGATCTCACTATTGCCCGCTAGTTTAGAGGTAAAGAAGATGACGGAGATGAAGATGAACAGCGAACTGAACATATTCAGGTAGTAGGGGAAGAAATTGACGTAGTAGTCAAAAATTATCTCGTGTAACGAAATCTGATTCTCAAAGAAATCGTCCATCTTCTCCGTTATATCGAACACCACGGCAATGCTTAAGATGAGTACGATCGAGAAGAAGAAAGTACCCAAGAACTTTGTGATAATATAGCGGTCAAGCCGTGTGAAGAGTTTCATTATAATCTATTCGTAATACGGGGAATCATTTCGTCCTTCCACGCCTTAAAGTCTCCGGCGAGGATATGCTGTCTGGCTTCCCCGACCAGCCATAAGTAAAACGCGAGGTTATGAATAGAGAGAATCTCTAAACCCAGCATCTCTTCCGAATGGATGAGGTGGTGCACATAAGCACGGGTGTATTGATGATCCACATAGGAAGTGCCGGTGGAATCGAGTTCGGTGAAGTCGTCCTCCCATTTCTTATTGCGCATGTTCATCACCCCGTTCAGCGTGAATATCTGTCCGTTACGCCCGTTGCGGGTGGGCATAACGCAATCGAACATATCCACGCCTCTTTCGATGCCCTCCAGGATATTCCACGGCGTACCGACTCCCATTAAGTAACGCGGTTTGGTGGTAGGTAAGATATCGTTGACTACCTCTATCATCTCGTACATCGTCTCCGCCGGTTCGCCTACGGCGAGTCCGCCGATAGCGTATCCGTCCCTATCGAGGTCGCGCAGACGCTTGGCCGCCTCTTGTCTTAGGTCGGGATAGGTGCACCCTTGTACGATAGGGAAGAGGTGTTGGTGGTAGTCATATAAGTCGGAGGTAGCATCAAAACGGGCGATGCAACGGTCGAGCCAACGATGGGTTCGGTCCATTGAGTTCCTGGCGTAGGTCTTGTCGGCGGTACCGGGACAGCACTCATCAAAAGCCATCATGATATCTGCCCCAATCAGGCGCTCGATATCCATCACGGATTCGGGGGTGAACATCAGCTTGCGGCCGTCGATATGCGAGGAAAACTGTACGCCATCTTCGTTCATCTTGCGTATCTCGGTGAGCGAAAAAACTTGATACCCGCCGGAATCGGTCAGGATGGGTTTGGTCCAACCCTCAAAACGGTGTAACCCGCCGGCTTGGTGAAGGATCTCCGTACCCGGGCGCAGATAGAGGTGATAGGTGTTTCCTAAGATGATCTGGGCATGGATGTCGTCGTAAAGGTCGCGTTTATGCACCCCTTTGACGGTTCCCACCGTACCTACGGGCATAAAAATCGGGGTGAGGATATCACCGTGGTCCGTATGAATCACTCCTGCGCGGGCAGCAGACCTTGTGTCCGTATGTTGGAGGTCAAAGAACATTATCCTTCGGGAAGATGATTTGCGGTTTGAACGTCTTCGCTTCTTCCGGCGTCATCAAGGCGTATGCCATGATAATAACGGTATCGCCTACGTGCATCAGATGGGCGGCTGCGCCGTTCATGCAGATACAACCTGAACCTCTTTTGCCGGGGATGACGTAGGTCTCCAGGCGGGCGCCATTGGTGTTATCCACCACACTCACTTTCTCACCGGACACAATACCGGAGGCATCAATCAGGTCCTCATCAATCGTGATGGAACCGATATACTCCAAGTTCGCCTCCGTAACCTTTACGCGATGAATTTTAGATTTGAGTATTGATAAAAACATAATCTCAACATTTTAGCGTACAAAATTACAACAAATATTTGAATTGTGCAAATTTATTTGCATATTTCAGAAAAAAGCAGTACTTTTGCAGTCGGTTTTTGAAAAAACACACCATGACTTGCAAATATGATTTTCTCATTATCGGCGGAGGAGTTGCCGGAATGAGTT
>CALCGR010000086.1 GCA_937901025.1 uncultured Bacteroidales bacterium | reverse complement strand
TGATAGGACTTGGTGTTCTTGCAATAAATAGTAATGGTGTGCTCCATAAATTATTTAAAATCGATAATATGGTGAATAGAAATGATACCGATGATGTCGGATGAATCCGGGGTTTCTGTAACCGCTAACGTGGTGATGTTATATTGGTCCATAATAGCCAGTGCATCAGTAAGCAACGCTTGTTTATGAATATGCTTATAGGACGGCGTCATGATCTCCGCCGCGGTGATATGCAAGTCATCATATTTCTCAATGGCGCGTCTCACATCGCCATCGGTGATGATGCCCACACATGTGTTTGTTTCAAAGACCATCGTCATTCCTAAATGGTGCTCGGACATCTCCCTTACCACCTCGCGGAAGGAGGCGGTCATATTCACTTTCGGTACCGATACATCCATATGAGTATGAACGCGAGAAAGGAGTTGCCTACCTAAGGCTCCGCCCGGATGGTATAGAGCGAAGTTCTCCGCCTTAAACTGCCGCTTCTCCATGAGGCACACGATGAGGGCGTCCCCCATCAGCGTGGTAGCGGTGGTCGACGTAGTCGGAGCCAGGCCTAGCGGGCAAGCCTCCTTATCCACATGAACCGAGAGAACATAATCGCAAGCCTTGGCAAGTTTAGAGGACGCATCACCGGTAAGGGCAACAATCGTGCAACCGAGTGTGCGCAAGGGGGCAACCACGTTCAATATTTCGTCGGTGGAACCGCTATTACTAACGAGCAATACCACATCCTTCTTATTGATCATTCCTAAATCACCGTGCACCGCTTCGGCGGCATTCACAAAGACAGAAGACGTGCCAGTAGAAGCGAGCGAGGAAGCAATCTTATGGCCGATGATACCGGTTTTGCCGATACCCATCACCACGACCTTGCCCTCACAAGTGTATAAAAGTTCTACTACTTGGTCAAAATGTTCGTCCAAGGTCTCTTTGAGTTTCGCTAGTTCCCCTATCTCCTCCTCAAAGATCATTTTTGCTCTATCTGCATACTTCATAGGTTCGTTCTAATATTTGACGTATTTCACTTAATCGTAATTGATTGGCAGCATCCGAGATGGCTTGTTCAGGATGAGGGTGCACCTCTACAAAAAGTCCGTCCACTCCTACGGCGGCTGCGGCACGCATCAGGTAAGGCACCATCTCCCGGTTTCCGCCGGTCACTCCGTTCGCCCCGCTGGGTTGTTGTACGGCGTGGGTGGCATCAAAGATAATCGGGCAACCGAACTGCCGCATCTCCACGAGCGAGGTCATATCTACGACCAGACGGCCATAACCAAAACTACTACCGCGCTCCGTAAGCCACACCTCACTATTCGATACGGAACGAACCTTATCAATCGCCCCTTTCATATCCCAAGGAGCCATGAATTGGCCTTTCTTGATGTTCACCACCTTACCCGTCCTGGCTGCGGCCTGAATAAGGTCCGTTTGACGGGACAGGAAAGCGGGTATTTGCAGCACATCGGCAACGGCTGCCACGGGTTCGCATTGCCAAGACTCATGTACATCCGTGAGGATGGGCAAAGCAAATTGTTCCTTCACTTCGGACAGAATCCGCAACCCCTCTTCCATACCTATTCCTCGCGGAGAGGCAGAGGTGCGATTCGCCTTATCAAACGAAGATTTAAAGTAAAGAGGGGTCTGCATATCCTCGCAGATGCGCTTGAGCGTCTCCGCGGTCGTCATAACCATCTCCCTATTTTCTATGGCACAAGGCCCGGCGATTAAAAACATAGTGTAGAGTTGAGAGTGTAGAGTTTAGAGTTTCTTATAAACGCGTATCCAATTGACGTCCAGTTCACCCGGCGTATTCCATTCGAGTCCCTTAAAGAGGAAGGAATAGAGGTGCAAGTACAGTTTCTCACCCTTAGGAATGAGATTCTTGGTGCGATAGACCTCCAGGTTATTGACAAACCAAGCGATCTCATCTTCACCCCACACCACCGTGTAAATAATCTCCGTCAGGGGTTGCAAACCGGTAATCTCTTTTTTATTCTCATCCGTATTGATGTGCGATTTGACACCGCAGAAGATCTTGCGACCCGTATAGTTAAACACCGAGATGAATGGGATATGATTCTTTCCGCGCAAATAAATACCATGATTAAGTAAGCCATGACAACGCGCCTTAACAACTACCACGCTCCCGGCTTCAACCGCCAACTTGGAGGCATTGTTGATTGCATCCGAAGTATAGTCAAACGTATGCATCACCATTCCTTTTTTCGGGTCCCACGCCGGGGCTGTCGTCTTTTGGCGACGCGTATGGATAATCAGTTTACCATTCTTCACCTCTACGTTCTTACCGCCCGCATAGGCTTGGTTCTCGTTGGTATAAGAATGCACCGCTTGGAAATCCTTGGAAGGATAAACAAACCCCGGAGTCCAATCGGAATGGGCCAAATCCGTCCAGTGGAAATCTTCGACATATTGCAACGCATACCCCTCCTCGCGAATGGCATCAACCGACTTGGAAGTGATTATCTTCTCTATTTGAGGAGTGGTCATTAACTGCCTTTTCAATAAGGCTTTAAGAAAGAATAGATCCATATAATTCGTCTAATGTGTTAACAAATATAGGTTTATAAACCTCGTTTTTGGGCAAAAACGACAAGTTATGCATATGTTCCACCAGCGCCTCCAACCCGTCATAAAAGTGGTTATAATTGAGGATATAGACGGGCTTACCATGTTCTCCGACGATGCCCGCCGATATCACATCCATCATCTCATCCAGGGTTCCATAGCTACCGGGTAAGCAAACAAAACAATCCGCTAAGTCGCGCATCATTTGTTTGCGCTCGCTCATCTTCTCTACCTTATAGAACTCGTCACAATCCGGGGCTTTTCGGCCCATCTTGATGACGCATTCGGGGGCGACGCCAATGAGGCGATTATCCGCTTTTTGCAATTGCTTGGACGTTTCCTTGTAGGCAAGCGAAGTGGTGGACATCAGTCCGCCGGTTGCTCCTCCGTAGACGAGCTCAAACCCCTGCTGAGCCAACCACGTTCCCAAAGCCGTACCCAACGAAAGGTAGTCGCTCGGGATACAGTCTTTAGCACTGCAAAAAACGGCAACCTTCATTAAGCATCAATATTAGCATACGTGGCGTTCTCTTCGATGAACTCGCGACGCGGAGCCACATCATCACCCATCAACATAGCCACCGTACGATCGGCCTCTGCCGCATTCTCGATGGTGACTTGTTTGAGCAAACGACGAGCCGGGTCCATCGTGGTTTCCCAGAGCTGTTCATCGGACATCTCACCCAGACCCTTATAGCGCTGCGTCTTAACCAGTTTCTCATCACCGCCCGCATTCTTAAGAATAAAATCGTGGCGTTGCTGATCCGTCCAGCAATACTCTTTCAGATTACCTTTAGAACACAAGTAAAGCGGAGCCATGGCGATATACAAGTGGCCTTGCTCAATCACCTCTTTCATATGACGGAAGAATAAGGTCATAACGAGCGTGGCAATATGCGCACCATCCACATCGGCATCGGCCATGATGATCACCTTGTGATAACGAATCTTACTTAAGTTCAAAGCCTTCGGGTCTTCCTCGGTACCAAACGTAATACCAAGCGCGGTGAAGATGTTTCTAACCTCCTCGCTCTCGAAGACCTTATGCTCCATCGCTTTCTCGACATTTAATATCTTACCACGCAACGGCAAAATCGCCTGGTGGATACGATCACGACCGGTCTTGGCCGTACCGCCGGCCGAATCTCCCTCGACCAGGAAGAGTTCGCACTCCGCCGGATCCTTCGATGCACAGTCCGCCAGTTTGCCGGGCAGGCCACCCCCCGTCAGCGGCGACTTACGAAGTACACTCTGACGAGCATTGCGAGCCGCGATACGGGCTTGCGCCGCAAGGATAACCTTCTCTACAATACGCTTGGCATCATCCGGATGCTCCTCCAAATAATTCGTCAAAGCCTCACCTACCGCAGCGCTTACCATACCGGCAACCTCGGAGTTTCCGAGTTTGGTTTTGGTTTGGCCCTCAAACTGAGGCTCCGCCACCTTCACACTGATAACCGCGGTCAGACCCTCACGGAAGTCATTGGGATCGATGGTGGCGTTACCATCCTTGTCCTTCAGTTTGGCCTTCTCCAAGAGTTTGCTATCCTCCGCATATTTCTTCATCACACGCGTCAAAGCCGCGCGGAAACCGGCCACATGGGTACCGCCCTCGATGGTGTTGATGTTATTGACATAGGAGTGTACATTCTCGTTAAAGTCCGAGTTATAGATCATCGCCACCTCTACGGGCGTACCGAACTTATCGGTATTGAGGTGAATAACGTCACTAATAAGCGGCACGCGCGTCTGGTCAATATAACGGACGAACTCACTGAGGCCCTGCTCCGAATAGAACGTCTCCTTCTTGCAACCCTCTTCTGTTTGCACACGCTTATCCTTCAGCACGATTTTTATACCGGCATTCAAGAAGGCGAGTTCACGCATACGGTTGGCTAAGATATCCCACTGATAAACCGTTTCGTTAAAGATTGTGTCATCCGGCCAGAAATGAACATACGTACCGGTACGACCCTGCTCCCAGTTACCTTCTGCTTCGGAAAGGTCGATATTGTGGACCGGAGCCAGAGGTTTGCCCTTCTCATAATCCTGCGTGAAGAGTTTCCCTTCGCGATACACTTCCACATGCATGTGTTTCGAAAGCGCGTTCACACAACTAACGCCCACACCATGCAGACCACCGCTGACCTTGTAACTGTCTTTGTTAAACTTACCACCGGCGTGCAGCACCGTCATCACCACCTCAAGGGCACTGCGATGCTCCTTCGGGTGCATATCCACGGGGATACCACGACCGTTATCCTGAACCGTAATGGAGTTGTCCGGATTGATGTGCACGGCAATCTCATTACAGAAACCGGCGAGTGCCTCATCAATGGAGTTATCCACTACCTCATAAACAAGGTGATGCAGACCCTTCTGCGAAATGTCACCAATGTACATCGCAGGACGCTTCCGCACTGCCTCTAGTCCTTCAAGCACTTGAATACTTGAACCATCATACTTTTCTTGTTCTTCCATAAAATATTATATTTAAATTCAATTCACATATTTATTATTTATAGCGCGCGACACGCGCCCGCATACAGGCACGCACACATAACTGGCTGCAAAATTACAAAAATTTTTTGATATATGCAAATTTTTTAGCGATTTTTCTGCAAATATTTGCATATTTCAGCGGTAGTAAACCCCCGCTGGGCTAAAAAACGGGCGATTTTCAAGGGAACCTCCCCTCTTTTTTGTTCGATGAGACGGTCGAGTTGTTGATTGTACACCTCTTCGTCTATCCCGCCGATTGCCTCCTCAACAAAGGCAGAGGGTATGTGTTTCATTAAGAGCATCATACGAATCTTCTCCCTACCCCATCCTTGGAAAGCCACTTTGTCATGCACAAAAGCCGCTGCATATCGTTGCTCATCAATGAATCCGGATTGGCAAAGTTTTTGTATAATAGTTTCTTGCACCGCAGCGGGAGCCCCCCATTGATAGAGTTTCTCGCGCACTTCGGCAACACAGTGTTCTGCGAGCGAGCAATAGTTTTGTGCCTTAACGAGCAAGTCTTGCTCGGACCATTCTCTCTTTACCATAACTATCCTTTTTTATTTCAATATCGGTATATCCTAATGACGTCAATAGTTCCCGCATTGCCGGGCCCATTTGTTCGTTGATTTCGAAGTATAACCAAGTCCCCAATCTCAGTTCGGCAATGCGACGATAGAACCGCAGCGGATCCTCATCAGGAACAAACAATGCGGAGGCGGGCTCATAGTCAAGAACCGTTGAATCCATCGTAGATTTCTCGCTCTCAAGAACATAAGGAGGATTGCTAATGACTGCGTCATAGTGTAGAGTGTAGAGTGTAGAGTGTAGAGAAAAAATATCTTGTTCAAGGAAGGCGACGTCGAGGTGGTGACGGCGGGCATTTTCTTGGGCGATGGCAACGGCTTCGGGACTGATGTCAACACCGGTGATGTTCCAATCGGGGTGAAGTGCTTTCAGTTTAAGGGCGATGCAGCCGGAGCCGGTACCGATATCTAAACAGTTTAAAGTTGAAAGTTGAAAGTTTAAAGAGATCCACTCAACGAGTTCGGCGGTTTCGGGACGGGGGATGAGAGTAGCCGGAGAGAGCTTTAAATCGAGTCCAAACCACAAAATATGCCCAAAAATATACTGAATTGGCTCTTTTTTTATAATTCTTTGCAAAATTATTTCTATATTTGAAATATTTTTTGTATCTTTGCACGCTGAAAGCGTGAAACGGTCTAAACCGGTCATTTCCTCCAAGACCCAAAACGCTATTTCGCGCGCCTCCTCGGGAGGGTATAGAGGGGTGAGACGATTGATAATATATTGAAGCATTGAAGATTTTTGATTTGCGAGTGCAAAGATACGACTTTTTTTTGAATTATACAAATGGAAATGCCATTTTATATGAATAAATGCCTGGAATTGGCTCGATTGGGGGAATATTATGTAGCTCCCAACCCAATGGTAGGGGCTGTATTAGTGGAGAGTGGCGCGTGTAGAGCGGAGAGAATCGTAGGAGAGGGGTGGCATAAACAATTTGGAGGGGCGCATGCGGAAGTGAATTGTTTTCGAGATGCAGAGCAGCGGGGAATAACGAATTTTAAGGATTGTACGCTTTATGTATCGTTGGAACCTTGCAGTCATTACGGGAAGACCCCTCCTTGTACGCAATTGATCATCGAAAAAGGGGTGAAGAAAGTGGTTATAGGAATGACAGACCCCCATCCGCTGGTGGCAGGGAAAGGAATAGAGCAATTGCGAGAGCATGGCATAGAAGTTGTGGCAGGAGTGATGGAGGCGGAGTGCCGCGAATTAAATAAGCGTTTTGTATGCTTACACGAACAACATCGGCCGTATGTGATTTTAAAATGGGCGCAGACGAAGGATGGGTTTATCGATCGGGGAGAGATAGGACAAGAACCACTTATTATTTCGACACCGGTGACGAAGCAGTTGGTGCATAAGATGCGGGCAGAGAACATGGCGATTATGGTGGGGACAAATACAGTGATAAAAGACAATCCAAGGTTAAACGTAACCCGGTGGGTCGGGCGCAACCCGATTCGTGTAACGGTAGATAGGCATGGGCGGCTGACCGGCAAAGAGGATTGGCATATTTTAGATGATACCGCTCGGACAATTGTTTACCGGGAGCAAACCGATTGGTCGTATATCGTGAGCGACTTGGCGAAGCGGGGAATACACTCGATTCTGGTAGAGGGGGGAACGACGCTATTAAACCACATATTGGGTACGGGTATATATGATGAAATACAGGTAGAGGTAGCGGATTTTGAGATTGGAGAAGGGGTCGCCGCGCCTAAGGTTGTGTTGCCGAAAGAGTATGAATTAATAGATAATCACAGATTATATAGCTTGAGAAAATGAAGAAAATTGGTTATATTGTAATATTAAGCACCCTTTTGGTGGGCTGTAAGTACATCAAGGCGCATCAAACCCAAGGAGTGGCTGCGGAAGTAAACGGAATCTTCTTGTATGAAGACGAGGTAAAGAACGTGATTGGTGCCAAGACGGGTGCGGATAGTATCAGTCTAAGAGAAGCTTTTATCCATCAGTGGATTGTGTCGCATTTGGTGAATGCCAAGGCGGAGCAATACCTGACCAAAGAGATGGAACAGATGGTGAATGACTATCGTTTTTCCTTGTGCAACTATGCGTACGAGCAAGACCTTATTGACAACCGTATGCCAAGGAATATCTCTGATTCAGTGTTGCGCGCATTTTATCAGACACATACGGATCGGCTATTACTCAAAGATGATATTTTTAAGGGCGTCTTGTTAATCGTTCCCCTCGATGCTCCCGAGCAAGAGAAGGTGCGTCGCAGCTTGAACCATCTCTCCGATGATGATTTAGAGTTTTTAGAGAAATATGCTTATCAAAACGCGTCGGGATACGAACTGTTTTTAGACACGTGGAAGACTGCCAACCAGTTACTTTTGTGGTTACCTTGCGATTACACCACCCTCGTGAAAGAGATGAACCGTCAACCCTCTTCGTCTAACTTTATCGTCATTCAGGATACGGTTTCTAAGTATATTCTGCAGATTACCGAAAAACAATGGAAAGGTAAGGTTATGCCCTTTGATTATGCGCAAGAGACAATGACCAAGATTATCTATAACCAACGGCAAACGGAATTTTTGAACAACGAGCATGAGCGTCTATATCGGGAGGCAATGCGACAAAAGAAGATTAAGATTTATGAATAAGTTTACTTTTTTCATCTGCCTTTTACTCTGCGGGATAGGTAGTGTACGAGCAGATAATATTATCGATGAAGTGGTATGGATCGTAGGCGACGAAGCCATCCTCCGCAGCGAAGTGGAGGAAGAGCGATTGCATGCCCAATATGAAGGTATTGAGATTGCCGGTAACCCCTACTGTCTTATCCCGGAGCAGTTAGCCATTCAAAAACTCTTCTTGCACCAAGCGGACTTGGACTCGATCATTGTCAACGAGTCTTCGGTAAGCAAGCAAGTGGATATGCGAATGAATTATTATATTTCTCAAATCGGATCAAAAGAAAAGATGGAGGAATATTTCCGCAAGACTTCCGGCGAGATACGAGAAGAGATGATGACGACGGTAAAAAACCAAATGACGATTCAGCAGATGCAGGCGAAGTTGACGGAAAAAATCAAGCCAACCCCGGCCGACATCCGCCGTTATTATAGCACCCTACCCGCGGATTCCATCCCGGTTATCCCCGCCCAAGTAGAGGTGCAGATATTGAGTTTTGAGCCCTCGGTACCGATTGAAGAGATTGAGCGCGTCAAATCCACCTTACGTGAGTTTACGGAGCGTGTTACTTCGGGTAAAGCGGATTTCGGGATGTTAGCCCGACTCTATTCGGAGGATACGGAAAGTGCTAAACGCGGCGGGGAATTAGGTTTTGTAGGGCGTGGCCAGTTGGTCAGTGCGTTTGCGGATGTAGCGTTTAACCTAACCGATCCCAAGCGCGTATCGCGTATTGTACAGACGGAGTATGGTTATCATATCATCCAACTCATCGAGAAAAAAGGCGAGCGAATCAATTGTCGTCATATTCTGTTGCGACCGAAGACGAGCGCGACAGACAAGATCAATTCCCTGCAACGATTGGACACCATTGCCAAACAGATTAGGGAGGGTGAAATCAATTTCGAGCAAGCGGTTTTGCGTTATTCGCAAGACAAGGAGACCTATATGAATGCGGGTATTATGATGAATCCGAACACGGGATCAAGTAAGTTCGAATATCAAGACTTGCCGCCGGAGGTATCCCGACAAATTTATTCCTTGGCAGAAGGCGAGATATCTGAGCCGTTTGTTATGATGGATCCTATGAAGAACAAAGAGGTTTGTGCGATAGTAAGGGTGCGCAACAAGGTGGATGTTCACAAGGCCAATTTGGAGGATGATTTTCAGATGATTCGCTCGATGCTTGAGAAGAAACAGGGGGATGAATATATTGAGCAATGGATACAAAACAAAATTAAACAGACCTTCATTTACATTGATCCGGAATGGAAAGATTGCGAGTATCATTATCAAGGATGGATTCATGAATAACATGAAAAAGTTAATCGTTTATAGTGTTTTGGGGTTATGCTGTCTGACGCTGCAGGCGGAGGACCTTATTTATATTGAGCACTCCAACACATTGGAGTTTGATCAGGCCCGGCTACCGGATGCTCAAATCCTAAAAGGAGATGTATGTTTCCGTCATGATTCTACTTGGATGTATTGCGATTCCGCCTATTTCTATGACGCCAACAACTCTTTAGATGCTTTTGGACATGTGCGATTTGTTCAGGGAGATACTTTGGCCGGATATGGTGATGTACTTTATTACGACGGGAATAAGCAACTTGCGCGATTCCGGAAACACGTTCGATTAATTCACCGCAGCACGACGTTGTCTACGGATAGCCTCAACTATGATCGCAAGAAAGATGTGGCCTATTATCGGTGGGGAGGAAAGATTATAGATTCTCTCAACACCTTAACCTCCAGACGCGGGCAATACACGCCCAACAATCGTATGGCGGTCTTTAGTAAGACGGTTTTGTTAACGAATCCTAATTTCACTTTAAAAGCAGACACGTTACAATATAATACGGAGTCGAACATAGCCTATTTGGTCAGTCCGACAACGATTGTATATGACGAACAAACGACGATCTTGTCCTCTAATGGTCAATACAACACGAAGACGGAGAGGGCGAATTTATATGACCGCAGCCGGATTATTCACGAGGACCATAAGATGATGACCGGGGATACGCTGTTTTATGACAAACCCAAAGGGTATGGTAGGGGTTGGAGTAATGTGCTGATGAGTGATACTACGAATCACATCAACCTTTACGGCAACTACTGCGAGATGTGGGAAAAAGAGAATCGCAGTATGGCCACGGATAGTGCGTTGATTGTAGACTGGTCCGACTCGCTCAATTATACCTACATGCATGCAGACACCTTGTTTGCCGAAGAGATTGATTCGGTCAAATATATGCGCGCCTACTACCACGTACGGGTTTATAGAGAGGATGCCCAAGCGGTGTGTGACTCCCTTTTCTATGATGGGAAGGACTCCGTGATGCATCTTTTTGTGGACCCTGTTTGTTGGAGCGACACCAACCAAGTGTCCGCAGATTCGATTCGCATGTATATTAAGAATGAGAAGTTGGACCATATCTTCGGCATCGGCGCAGCGATGATGATACAGCAGTCGGATGATACGTTATTTAATCAAATGGCAGGTAAGCAAATGACGGCCTTTATTCGAGAGGATGAGATTAAAGAAGTGGAGGTTAAAGGAAATGCGTTAACCATTTATTATCCCAAAGAAGAGGGGGGCGATTATGTGGGTATGAACACCACACAAAGCAGTACTATAAACATCTATTTTGTAGAGCAGAAAATTGATCACGTTCGTTTTACCACGGAGACAAACGGAACGATTTATCCCTTGGATCAGATACCCGAAGGGGCGGATCGCCTGGACGGATTCTTCTGGGCGGACAACGAACGTCCTCGTAAACCCGGGGATGTGTTCTTGCGTCCCGAGCGCACACAACGCCCCCGTAAAACAATAATGAAACTGTAATTGAAGACTGAAGATTGAAAATTGAAGATTAAATTATATGAAAAAGATTCTATTGACATTAGCACTTTTGATAAGTGCATGGATGACGTTCGCACAAGACAATGCTTGTTCGATTGGTTTGCAACTAGGCTTTAGCCAGTCGCTTTATCGCTGTAACACTCCCACGAGTGATGACTTAGGAAAACTGGGGCTCAATGGCGGTAAGTTCGGGTTGGTATTTGAGGGAAATATCATCAAGGGCTTTGGTGCTTATTTGGCCCTCAACTACACGTATGGAGGCGGGACAACCCGATGGCAAAAAAGCGCGGGACAAATACCCGAATATCCCCAATATCGTTCCCGCTATGACTTGCACGCCTTAGAGCTTACGTGCGATTGGCAATATAAGTTTTCGATTGCACAAAACACGTATTTGATTTTATATACAGGACCTACTATTCAGTGTAATTTGTCTCGTCACGAAACCGAATGGGAAAAGAATTTTGATCAAGAGACCAAAGGAAATACCATCCAAACGATTGGCAATTACGACAGCAAGGACCTTGCCCAAACCTACAGGCGGTTGAATGCCACTTGGGGGTTAGGTGCCGGCTTCCAATATGACCGATATTACATTCGCGGAGGATACGATTTTGGTATCGTCAATCCGTTTGTAATCAAAAACTTTAACGAAGCCGTAGACGAAAGAGGGGTCCCTTATGCCAGTCGCCTCACCCGCGGAAGACAGGACCAATGGTATGTAAAGTTAGGCATTTTCTTGTGGCAATCGGATAATTAATTTGCTTATGGCTTATATGATACCCAAAGAAACCGTTGAGCGTGTATTCGAAGCCGCCAAAATCGAGGAGGTGGTGGGTGATTATGTGTCCCTAAAGAAACGGGGAGCAAATATGATTGGTCTTTGTCCTTTCCACAACGAGAAGACAGGATCCTTCACTGTGTCGCCATCCAAGGGAATATACAAATGTTTCGGCTGCGGCAAATCGGGGCATGCCATCGGGTTTATTATGGATATTGAGCAATGCGGGTTTGCCGATGCGGTAAAGCAAGTAGCAAAGAAGTACCATATTGAGATTGAGGAGCGACAACTCACTAAAGAGGAGCAGCAGTTACAAGACGACCGCGAATCGATGTTTGTTGTGAACGATGCCGCCAATAAATGGTTCCAAGAACAGTTATGGGAGACGCCGGAGGGGCAGGCTATCGGATTGAGTTACTTTAGGGAACGCGGGCTGAGGGAAGATATCGTTCGTAAGTTCCAATTAGGTTATGCTCCCGACAAAGGCAATCAACTGACCAAGTTCCTACAAAAACAAGGTTTTCAGGAGTCGTATATCACCAATAATGTGGATACAAAATTAGGAACCGGATTGGTAGGAAAGGGTGATAAAGACGACCTGTTCGACCGATTCCGCGACCGCGTCATTTTCCCCATTCATACCGTGAGCGGTAAGACGGTCGCTTTTGCAGGACGGATATTAAAAAAGAAATACGACAAGAACGGAGAGGAGATCCATGTAGGCAAATACATCAACTCCCCGGATAGTATCATTTATTCCAAGACCAATGAGTTATACGGTATGTATTTTGCCAAGCAAGCGATTGTAAGGCAGAACCTATGCTATATGGTTGAAGGTCAAATGGATGTCATCTCCATGCATCAAGCGGGAATAGAGAATGTGGTTTGCAGTGGAGGTACGGCATTAACGACTCCGCAGATCAAACTCATTCGTCGATTCACAAACAACATCACCGTCATTTACGATGGCGATGCTGCGGGTATTCATGCAGCCTTACGGGGTATTGACATGTTCCTGGAAGAAGGGTTTAATATCAAGGTTTTATTACTGCCTAACGGAGAGGACCCGGATTCGTTTGCCCGAAGTCATAATGCCTCCGATTTTATCGAATATATCACCACCCATCAGGTTGATTTTATCCGGTATAAGATTCAGGCTTTAGGGGCGGATGCCGGTAATGACCCACAGAAACGTTCGGAACTGATTAAGAGTGTAGCCGTTTCGATTAGTAAGATTCCGGATGCCATCACGAGGCAAGTGTATATTAAAGACTCCTCGGACCAATTGCATATCGCCGAAAACATCCTATTAAGGGAGGTGGCAAGACTAAGAAGAGAGGAATATCAAGAGGTTATTAAACAACAAAAAGAGCAAGAAACCAAACAGGAATTGGAGGCTGTTCTTCCGGAAAACAAACCGGCCGGCAGTTCCGGTTTTGTAGATAATTTCGGAGAGAACTTCCGCAATTTGATGCAGATGATTGTACGCTATGGCGAGCGTCCGATTTTTGCGGATGAAAAAGGAAATATCTTAGCGGGCGAATACATTATTGAGCAGTTAAAACAGGATCAAATTAAGATGCCTAATTCGTTATACCAAAAAATGGCGGATGAATATATGGCACATTATCATGATGATCCGTTCGTGGCGGAACACTTCTTTAAGTTTCATCCGGATGTAGAGATAAGTTCGTTTGCCGTTGAGCTGATAGCTGATCGCTATCAACTCAGCAAACTCTTTCAGAAAGAATCCAAGACATTAGCGGACTTAGTCGTTCAGTTGTTGATGGAACTTAAATATGCTATTTTGCTTCAACAGATTGATCAAATAGAAAAAGACATCAAAAAGGCACAAATCAACAAAGATTCGGACTTGCAGATTCAACTCTTAACGCAGTTGTCGCCCCTACTACAATTGCGAAATGAGTTTTGTAAACAACTCGGCAACCGCGTTATCACGAATTAAATTATGCTTTTTGACAGCATCATATATGGCCCTATTCACTCCCGCCGCTTAGGAAACTCGTTGGGCATTAACCTTATGCCCACAACGGATAAGGTGTGCACTTTTGATTGTATCTATTGCGAGTGCGGGTTTAATCACCCTGTTTTGCGCCCCCACCTTCCCTCACGGCAAGAGGTGAGAGAGGCTTTAGAACAGTTCTTAACATCCTACGTGTCGGCAGACCATCTGCCCTTGGATGTCATCACTTTTTCCGGCAATGGGGAGCCCACCCTACACCCGGAGTTTTTGGGGATTATTGAAGACACTTGTCAATTAAGGAATCAGTATTGTCCTCAAGCCAAAGTAAGCGTGCTCTCCAACTCCACCCAACTCGGGAGAGAGGATGTTGTCAAGGCTCTTTGGTTATGCGATCATCGTATCCTGAAGTTAGACTCCGCCATCGACACAACGATGCTTCTTATTGACGAGCCCGTCAAGAAGGATTTAAGGGTAAGCGAGATTCTGGAACACTTGCAATTGTTCCATGGAGATTTTATCCTACAAACCTGTTTTTTGAAGGGTCAAGTAAACGGGGTTATTGTTGACAATACCACAACGGAAGAAGTGCGAGCTTGGCAACAAGCGGTACGAACCTTACAGCCCAAACAGGTGATGATTTATGTCATTGATCGAGCAACACCGGTGAAGACGTTAAATAAGATTAGCCGAGACCGGATGGAGGCGATTGCCGCACCATTACAAAAAGAAGGTTTTGATATTATTATTAGCGCATGAAGAAATATACAACACTGATTATTTTGGTTATCCTTATTGCTTTGGTCGGCATAGGGACACAATATCTTAAACATGTTAAATCAAACCATACCGTTATGAAAGGATATATTCTTATTGCAGAAGAGCAAGAGTTGAAACTCATTGATGACTTGGGTCTTTGTAAGGATGACTGGCAAGTAGTGATTACGGGCGTAGGAGCTATTAATATTATGCGGGCAACCCGTTCTATACCCAAAGATGCTTTGGTCGTTAATATCGGTTATGCCGGAAGTAGTAATTTTGAGATTGGCAGTTGGGTAGATGTAACCGAAGCGCGTCTGCACCACCCGAAAGTCACCTATCCGGAGCCCGCTTTATCTTTATCGGTTCGCGCACAAGAGATCGGCGCCCCCCCCGCTATTGCCGAGAAGATGCACCGGGCTGTTTGTTATTCGGGCGTAGATTTTGTAACGGAAAGTATTTTCCGCGATTGCGCTTTTGATATGGAAGTTTGTTTTATCGCGGCAATGGGATTCACCCGTCTTTGTTCACTCAAGTATGTAAGTGACAATTTAGATTTACATACGTATCGCGAAGTGGGAGCGGGAGTGGATGCTCGATAATTTTTTATCCCTTATTTGGGCCGGTAAGCGCTCTGCTCTAAGATCTGCTGGCTATCAGCTTGAGACATAAGATCGACAAGCGACACCTCATCGTGGTGTCTTACATAACTATCAATAATACGCCACCCAAGCCACACGCCGATACGGGCCGGACATTGTTGTGAAATCTCCGCGGTAAAAGGTCCGTCATTCAGATAGGACGCCAAGGTAAGGTTGTCATATTTGAAGAGATCTTTTTTATCCATCAACATATTCCAAATATCTTGTTCGTGTTGTTCGCACCACGCCCATTGTTCCTTGCTATATCCTATTACCTCATAATCCGGTAAGTTTGGAAAACAAAGGGATAAAAGATAGATTATCCTCCCTTGATAGAGCATTCCGTCTAATAATCGGCGCTGACGGCACGGATAAGGAACATGAGCAAACAGATAGGCACTTACCACATCGGCCGGTAGACATTCTTTGCGCATCGTTTGTTTTTGATAATGGTGCACTACCCTATTATAGTACGGATAATCGCTCCCTAAATACATATCACAGCCCACGGCCATATCCTCACCAACCCAGCAGAGGGATGTTTGGAAACCGGATACAAAGAAATAGAGGGTTGGAATCGACCAGTCAGAATAGAGATAATGAATGCGACTGAACGCAGAGGAGATTGAATGCTCTATATCCGATATATCCTGAAAAAGGGTTTGTTCGTATCGGTTGGTTTGTTCGAAGCCGTAGAGGGTGTCCGTAAGGAAGGCAGGAAGAGCAGCGCAAAGATAATCGGTGTCTTGGCGATAAACGCCCAACACATCCTCCATAAAAACGGGCATAAACAAGGGAAATTGTTGATACAATGCGCGCACATCCTCTCGAATCGAATCTGTTCTCACGCGCATGAGAGCATTATCAAAACGCTGAATCGAAATAGAAACCGGTTCGAGATTCGCAGGGAAGAACCGCTCTTTAGGCTGACAGCCAACAAAGAGAAGTAGAACCGAAAAAATAGCAAAATACTTTTTCATCTTAGTTTAATTTACCATCTTTGAGTTCAACGATACGGTCGCTTATTTGAGCCAGTTCCTTATCGTGGGTAACGATTAAGATGGTTTGCCCGAACTCCGATCGCATACGTAGTAAGAGTTGGTGAAGTTCTTTTTTATTGCTTTCGTCCAAACTGCCTGAAGGTTCGTCGGCCAAGATGATAGAGGGTTTCATCATCATCGCTCTTGCGGCTGCGACCCGTTGTTTTTCGCCACCGGAGAGTTGGGCGGGTTTATGAGTCATGCGTTCTTTTAAGCCTAATTCTATTAATAATTGCTGTGCTCGAGCACTTACCCGATCGCGGTCTTCTCCCGCGATAAGTCCCGGCATCATCACGTTCTCAAGAGCCGTAAATTCCGGTAAGAGTTGATGAAACTGGAATATAAACCCAATGTGACGATTTCGAAATTGCGCTAATTGTTTGTCCGATAGTTGAAACAAGTCCACACCATCCATCAGCACCGTTCCGGAGGTGGGGCAATCGAGCGAGCCAATAATCTGCAAAAGGGTGGTTTTTCCTGCTCCGCTTTTTCCGACAATACTAACAATCTCTCCTTGTTGAATGGTGAGATTGACCGATTGTAATACGTTTAAGTCGCCAAAGGACTTACTTACCTTTTTGATTTCTATCATATTCGTTTAATTATTCGTTAGCGCAATCACTTTTTCTATTATATCGTCTACATCCGACCGGGTGTTGTCGACGCGAATGGCAGGAGCAATACCTTGTTCAATCGAATGCTGATGAACATCATACATTTTTACTGTTGAGAAACGAACGGTCCATCCGCAAGGCATCTCATAACTCATCGGCAGACCGCCTCCGCCGCCGGTAGTGTCTCCCACCAATGTGACCTTATCCGCTTGGGTCATACAAGAGACAAAGAAATTCGTTGCAGAGAAGCAGCGACGGTTGGTTAGCACATACACAGGACGACGCCATTGGACCTTAGTGTCTGCCTTTACCATGAGCGATTCCAAAGGCGAAAAAGCATCATGTTCGGGTCCGTTCTTATGTTGCCAATACCCCACTTGTTTATCCTCAGTAAAGAAAGGTGCCGCCAGTGTATAAGCGTTACTCAAATCGCCTCCGCCATTGTTTCTCACATCAATAATAAGCACTTTTGCATCCGACAATTTACTGAGTACTCCTGCCAGCGAAGCACAACTATTATTAAAGGAAGAGTAATAGATATAGCCTATACTCTGAGAAGTAACTTCAGGGGAGAGATAGCCATATGTTAATCCACTCGCCGTTCGATAGGAAGGAACATATTTAGTAAAGATGAGGGATAAATTAAAATTAGGATATGCCTCACGATACCACCCGTCATAAGATGAAACATCGAACCAAGAATAGAGGTTCACATGTCCATCTTTCAGAAGATTAAGCATCTGAGCACATAAGTCAAAGAGTTGTTCGTCATAATCGCGTTGCGAAGGATCAAGGTCCTCTGCAAGGGAGAGATATTCATTATGAATTGCATTCCAATCAACCTTTTTCTCCTCTAAAAAACAATATTTCGTATCAATGGTCTGCCAAAGGAAGTCCACATTGGTTTTAGCATCCCATGTGACCTCTATTTCGTTTTTTGTTTTACAAGCAAATGCTAAAAAACAAAATGACACTATAAGAATTATTTTTTTCATTTTCATTTGGTTATGAAACGTTCTGTGGGACGGATTTTATATCGCCAAAGACAGCCTATGATTAAGTTTATTTGGTTTCGTTGCATGCTCATGTTGCTTGTTCCATAGTTCAAGAACTGATGTTCTACCCCCACCCGCCAAGTAGAATGAGGAAATTGCATGTCCAATGCCAGTTGTTGGTTGATAGATTGATGATTCCACAAGCCGGCACACCGGACTTGTCCGCGAATGCCCTCAGTGATCTCATAATAACTCTCAAAATACTCCGGTAAAAAATCCACACCTATCATATTCACGCGCAGGGTATAACCCAAGCGATAACTTGTCTTCTTTCCGCCAAAACGCCAACGCAATCCGGTCATAGCAAACACTTGTGCGCCCACATCCATGGAATAAGGCTTATTGATATTGGTTGCCATATACCTTCCCATCCACTCGCATTCCAAATAAGGACCCAATATAATTTGCAGTCCGGATTCAGTCCAATCCCAATGATAATGCGCACCCCAACCAAACTGAACCGCTGCGGCATATAGGCGATTGGTTTTAGCGGGACTGGTGAACCAACACCCCCTCACATCGAGCATTCCCACGTGATTCCAATGTGCGTGCTGCGAGAAGGGCTGCCACCATTCATTACCCAGACCGACTTCTTGGCCTTGATAGCGAAGCGGAGTAAGGTAAGAGTCTTGTTGCCAGATGCCTCCGTAGTGGATCTTTAAAATATTCTCATGCTCCACCGGTTCTGCCCAAATCAGGAGGGGACAAAAAACGATTAGTAGCAGAAGTCTTTTCATAACGTTTCAAACATTATTTGGCGGTCCCCATTATCAAGAACCTTAATAGTAAGCGATATCACATCTTCCGGCAATAAGGAGTCTATCATCTCCGGCCATTCAATAAAGCAGTAGTTTCCGGAATAGATATATTCTTCGGCACCAAAGTCTTGAGCCTCGCGCACATTCTTTAATCGATAACAGTCAAAGTGGTAAATCTCATTCCCGTATTGAGCAGCCGCTTCGCTTGGAAGTTCATAAACATTAACAATGGCAAATGTAGGACTATTGACAACATCCGCGGTTCCCATCGCCTCACATAGTTTTTTGAGTAGGGTTGTCTTACCGGCACCCATAGTGCCATAAAAAGCAAAGACCCGATGGCGGCCTGCTTTTTGAAGCAGATTTAAGACAGACACTTCTTGACTCTTCTCGTTATAGAGTGACAGGTGGTCAAATTCGTCTTTTTTTAATAGATAAGTAGTCAACATAATTACAAATATTCAATTCTCAAAGGGATAAATTTGATTGTATTTGTTCATAAATCATTGATCCATAGTTGTTTCCAAGCAAACGCTTCCACTCTTCCAAGGATGCCGTTCTAGCTTGCTTTAGGCTGCCGAAATGGGATAAGATTTTTTGTTTTCTTACAGGGCCAACTCCCTGTAAATCATCGAGTTGGCTATGAATTTGGGCCTTGCTTCGTTTCTTTTTATGGAAGGCGATGGCAAATCGATGTACCTCGTCTTGGATTTGAACCAACAATCGAAACAGTTCTCCGGTAACGGGAAGCATAAACTCTTGTGGAGGAAAACCATAAAGGAGCGTTTGGGTGTGATGGTGTTCGTCTTTCTTTAATCCCGCAATAGGGATATGCAGTCCTAATTGGTCTTCAATCACTTCACGAATCGCATGCATCTGCCCGAGTCCGCCATCGGCAATGATTAAATCCGGTAAAGGTTCGTTTTCATCGAGAAGATCTCGATATCTTCTAAGTACAATTTCACGCATAGAGGCATAATCATCAGCACCTCTAACGGTTTGTATATTAAATCTTTTATAATCGGATTTGGAGGGTCGTGCTTTTTTAAACGTTATACAACAACCGACCGCGTTCGTTCCCTGAATATTTGAATTATCAAAACTATCGATGAATACGGGAAGACTTGGCAAGTGCAATAAGGATTGAAGTTCGCCTAAGATACGGGCAGCTCTTTGGTCGGGATTGAGTTTGTCTGCTTGTTTAAGGACATCTTGTTTATATTGGCTAACATTACGCATTGCCAGGTTTAAGAGTTTCTTTTTCTCGCCGGATGTGGCAATATATAAATGTAAAGTTTCGTCGATTACATCGGGAATAAATGGAATTATAACATCCTTAGTGGTAGAATGAAAACGATCCCTTAATTCGCGAATACCATATGCTAACATCTGTTCGCGAGTTTCGCCCATTTGTCTTTTATACTCAATGGTTTGTCCTTGAACCACACAGCCATTATGGATATGCAGCATGGATACAAACACGCGATCACCCTGTTCGTCGTACCCACACACATCCACATCTTTTATCGATGAATTCGTTATAATATTCTTGCTATTAAACTTTTCCAACAAGTCTAATTTTTCCTTCACTTGTTGAGCTTGTTCGTATTGCATTTTTGCAGAAAACTCCATCATTTGGACCTGTAATTCCTTTGCAATATTATGAGCATCCCCTTTTATGATTTGCCTTGCTTGTTGTATCCAATGTTGATATAAAGCAGCTTCCGGCTTAGCCTGGCATACGCCACAGCAGTTTTTGAGGTGGTATTTGAGACAAACCTTATAGCGATTATTCGCAATCCGGTCTTCACTTAAGGGCAGATTACACGTGCGTATAGGGTATAACTTGTGGATGAGTTCAAGCACAAGGTCTAACGTGCCGCCAAAGCCATAGGGGCCGTAGTATTCTCCTTTATTTTTTACAATCTGCCGGGTTTTAAATATCCGAGGATAAGGTTCTTTAGAAATACAAATGCTCGGATACGACTTCCCGTCCTTAAGAAGAATATTGTAGCGGGGTTGGTATTGTTTAATTAGATTATTTTCCAACAAGAAGGCGTCTTGCTCGCTATCAACAACCACATATTTAATATCCTCAATATGGCGTACCAATTGGGTGGTTTTATAGCGATCCTGTTCTTTCTGGAAATAACTACTCACCCTTCGCTTTAGGTTTTTAGCCTTACCCACATAGATTACCGTCCCGGAAGCATCAAAATACTGATATACCCCGGGTTCTTCGGGCAATTGCCGCAAAATAGATTCTATGTGAGTGCTATAGGTCATTTATCCGGGAAGTGGATTAAACTGGTTACTTCTACGCCATCCAAGACTTTTCTGCCCTCTAGTCCATCTAATTCAACCACAAAGTTAACATATATCTTTTTAACACGGAAACGCCGCACCAACTCCACGGCAGCGGCCATCGTACCACCGGTAGCCAATAGGTCGTCGTGTATCAGCACCACGTCATTCTCAGAAAGAGCATCCTTATGAATCTGAATACGATCGACGCCATACTCTTTTTGGTAGGTTTGCTCCGCCACCTCTGCAGGCAACTTGCCGGGTTTGCGGACAGGTACGAAACCCGCACCCAATTCCATAGCTACCGCCGGTGCAAAAATAAACCCGCGCGACTCTATACCAAGCACCTTGGTAATCCCCCTGTTCATATAGTGCTGAACAATTTGCTGTTTAATCCATTTTAAACAAGATGCATCGCGCAATGTGGTTGTTAAATCCTTAAACTGTATTCCCGGAACAGGAAAGTCGGGAATATTACGGATGGTTTGTTTTACTTGATCTGTTGTCATAATATTATAAATTAGTTAGTTACACTATTGTTCCACGTGGAACATCACCTCCCCATCAACACCAATAGCACACTGATGTCGTTTGGGCTCACGCCCGGGATACGAGCCGCATCCCCTATGGTTGCTGGCCGGATACGATTAAGTTTTTGGCGCGCTTCTGTAGATAAAGACTGTAGGCTGTCATAATCAAAATCCGCAGGAATGTGTATTTGCTCTAGGCGTTGCAATTTCTCCGCCGCCAATTCTTCGCGATGGATGTAGCCTTCGTATTTGATATTTATCTCGACCGCCTCTATAATTTCTTCTTTACGTTCGGGTATTTGCGCCAACCGCTCTGCCACATTGGGCAAAACACGTGCCAAGTCTTGAATGGATATTTGCGGCCGCAACAGCAAATCGGTTAGCCTACAGCCATGCTGCAGGGGGCTTATTTCGTGTTGGGATAGCCAATCATTTATTGCTGCCGGTTTAACGGACGTAGAATCAAAGAAGGCGGTAAGATCTTGAATTGCCCTTTGTTTTACAAGGAAGAGATTATATCGCTCAGCATCTACGGCTCCTATAGCATACCCCTTGGGGGTTAAACGCACGTCTGCATTATCTTGCCTTAATAAGATGCGATGCTCCGCGCGCGAGGTAAACATACGATAGGGTTCATCGACTCCCTTATTGACCAGGTCGTCTATAAGAACACCAATATAACTTTCATCACGAGCCAGAGTAAAAGGATTGCCTCCATGCACGTTGATATGCGCATTAACACCCGCCACCAATCCTTGGCCGGCAGCCTCCTCATAGCCGGTAGTCCCATTGATTTGACCGGCAAAGAAGAGGTTGTGAATATGTTTTGTTTCTAAGGTGTGATAAAGTTGTGTGGGATCAAAGAAATCATACTCAATAGCATAACCAGGACGATAGAAAACAACATTTTCCAGCCCGGGAATTGTCTTCATCGCAGAAAGTTGCACTTGCCATGGCAGGCTACTGCTAAATCCATTAACATAATATTCGTTACTATCCACCCCCTCGGGTTCTAGAAAGATTTGGTGAGATTCCTTATCGGCAAATGTAACAATTTTAGTTTCAATACTAGGGCAATAACGGGGGCCAATGCTCTTAATTTGGCCATTATATAAGGGAGAATCCTTTAATCCGGAGCGCAAAACGTCATGGGTTGTAGGGTTGGTATAAGTAATCCAACAACTCATTTGTTTAAGTTCGCGAGAAACGGAAGGCAAATAGGAGAAGTGGTGAAAATCATTCTCTCCGGGTTGTTCCGACATTTTAGAGAAATCAATACTACGCTTGTCTATGCGCGCAGGAGTTCCTGTTTTCATGCGATCGCTTACAAAGCCTAACTGAACCAGCTGTTCCGTTAGTCCATAGGAAGCCGGTTCGCTTATACGACCTCCTTTTATTTGTGCCTTTCCGAAATGCAATAATCCATTAAGGAAGGTCCCGTTGGTAAGAATAACGGCCTTTGCTTGCATTTCAATTCCCAATGCTGTTTTAACGCCCTCAATCGTATTATTCTTAACAATAAGTTCGGTCACCACATCCTGCCACAAATAAAGATTATCTATGGTTGAAAGGGCCCGAATCCATTCTTCAATAAAACGTTTTCGATCACTTTGGCTTCTTGGACTCCACATAGCCGGCCCTTTTGACCGATTAAGCATACGGAATTGGATTGCAGAGCGATCTGTTACCTGTGCCATCGTGCCCCCTAATGCATCTATCTCCCTGACTATCTGTCCTTTAGCGATTCCGCCAACAGCCGGATTACAACTCATCTGACCAATTTTATTCATATCCATGGTGATGAGCAAGGTTTTGCTTCCCATTCGAGCGGAGGCACAAGCGGCTTCACATCCGGCGTGCCCGGCACCAACAACAATGACATCGTATTTAAAATCCATAGCCTATCTAATAAAATGTCCTTTATGTTTCCATCTTGATTGTCCGTTAAAACTATTTGTATGGATAGTTCTAACGCGCGGTACAAATGCGTCTTCAATATGGTTGATATACACAAACTCTCCTGTAGTGGGATCGATTTGGATGCCAATCACATCAAATCGAGGTTTTTTTTCTACATGGCGATATTTAATGTATGCATTACCCGCGGCGATAATACGTCTTTTCTTGATTTCATCGGCATATTCCTCCGGTCGCACATTACCGAACTTGGATGTTCGAGTCTTCACTTCAACGAAAACAAGTTCCTCTTTATTCTCCACTATTAAATCCACCTCCAGGTGCCCCATATGCCAATTGGACTCGAGAATGGTATACCCTTTCTCCTTCATTATTTGAGCGGCTTTTTCTTCTCCGATTCTTCCTATGTTATTATGAATAGCCATTAATGTAATTGATCTACTCGAACGGCATCGAGTTTTAATAAAATAAACAACAAGATGGTAAAGCCCCAAAGAGAACTACCACCATAACTAAAGAAGGGCAGAGGAATGCCTATAACAGGCAATAAGCCCAATACCATGCCAACGTTAATTAGCAAATGAAAAAGGAAAATGCAGGCGACGGCATATGCATAAACCTGACTAAACTGATTTCGTTGTCTTTCGGCGATTCGGATCAGCCGGAGTATAAATCCCATATAAACCAGGAGCACCAAACAAGAACCCACAAACCCCCACTCTTCTCCAATTGTGCAAAAAATGAAGTCCGTGTCTTGTTCGGGCACATACCTTAGTTTTGTTTGGGTTCCCTGTAAGTACCCCTTCCCTAAAAACCGACCCGAACCGATGGCTATACGCGCTTGATTGACATTGTATCCTGCGCCAGACGGATCATCTCGCATCCCCAACAGAACCTCTATACGGGTTCGCTGATGAGGTTTTAGAACCTTTTGGAACACAAAATCGCTCGCTTGTATATAGCCGACACTCAGAATAGCAAACAATATCACCAATAATAGATTCCATCGACGATATCGCACAGACAAAATCCCCACATAAACGACAAGAAGGCTAAGAATAATAAGGGTAACGAGATTCATATTTATCTTAAACCAAAGGCAAAGAACACAAACTGCCGCATAGACAAAAAGGATGGCTCCCAAAACAATGAGAGAAGAGGCCGGTTTGCGATGATTTTGATGAATAAAATGAAAGACAATAGCCACAAGTATTATTCCACAAGTAAACACGCCTACATTACCTTCTCCTATCGGTAGAGATGTTTGTCCAAAGCGTATAACCAGAATAAAAAAAGCAACGGCAATAGCACAAATCCAAAGAACATAACCGCTCATTCCTTTGCGATAAAAAACGAGCAGAAAAGCCAACAAGACAAGAGCAGAACCGGTTTCGCGTTGCAAGATCATAATAATAAGTGCCGGCACACCGATGAGGGCGAACGGGATAATCCAATCACGCCAAGAGCGCACCCTAAACTCATATTGGCCCATAAATTTAGCCACGGCGAGTGCTGTAATCACCTTGGCAAACTCTGCCGGTTGTATACTAATTGGTCCAAAAGACAACCAGCTAAGAGAACCTTTGACGTTGTGTGCAAAGATAGGAGTGATAAGTAAGATAACGATCATCACCGCATAGAGGATGTAAGCCAAGATATCATAGGCTTTATCGTTGATAATCAAAATGGCCCCTCCCATAACCAAAGCCGTTAAGATCCACACAAATTGTTTGCCGGCGCGCAGACTAAAGTCAAAAATACTGGTTTGGTCATAGTTATAGCCGGCGGCATAAATATTAAGCCATCCGAACAGCACGAGGCCTAAAAACATAATAACTGTAGGCCAATCGATACGTTTTACTATACTACCGCTTCTCGACATTAGGATTAATTACTTTATCTACCAAACGATTAAAGACATATTGTCTTTTCATTTGTCCCGTACAATACTGTTCCATCATCAAACTCGCTATAGGAGCTGCCCAAGTGGCACCAAATCCGGCATTCTCGACAACCACGGCAATAGCAATTTTTGGTGATTTCATCGGTGCAAAACCTATAAAGATGGCGTGATCCTCGCCATGCGGATTTTGGGCCGTTCCGGTTTTGCCGCACATTTGGAGAGAATCAATATTATACCACCGCCCGGTTCCATTAGTCATTACAGCATGCATACCTTGTTTGATGATATCAAAATAAGGTTTATCAATCGTGGTATAGTGTACGTGTGTTTTCATTGAATCGGTTTTATTAAGATGGGGCGTAATATACCACCCCTCATTAGCAATAATCGCCGCTTGATTAGCCAATTGCAGCGGAGTAACCAATATCTCTCCCTGTCCGATAGCAAGAGAGCGAATGGTAATAGCCTTCCAGCCTTTTGTGCCAAACATCCTATCGTAAAACGCGCGTGTTGGGATATATCCGGAAGACTGTTCGCTTATATCCGTATCCTTAAAAGGCGCACCCAAGCCGAAACTAAGCACGTCGTTTCGCCATAAATCATAACGCTGCTTAAAGGGTTCATTATCCGTTCCATAACCATCTAGTTGTAACATGTCCCTATAGGCGCACCAAAAATAAGGATTGCAACTCTGCTCAATCGCCTTAATCAAGCTATTAGGGGAACCATGATGGTGAGTACATTTAATGGGTTGCCGAGCAGATGTTTCCGGACCATAACACGGGTATTCTGTATGAGGTGTAATGCCTTTTTCTTGCAGACAAACAAGGGCTTGAATCGTTTTAAAAGTAGAGCCGGGAGGGTAAATCGCCTGGGTTGCACGATTCATAATCGGTTTTGTATCGTCGTTGGATAAACGGACATAATTCGCAGATCGGTTCTTTCCAACCAGTTGTTTTGGATTCCAATTAGGAGAAGATACGAGGGCGAGAATCTCGCCGGTCGAAGGCTCAATGGCAACAACACTCCCCACCTTCCCTTGTAACATTTGTTCCGCCAACATTTGTAATTCTATATCTAAGGTCAATGTTAGATTGTCTCCGGCAATCGATGGTTCATCCATCCGTCCTTGCTGATATGAGCCTTGCAACCTCCCTTTCGAGTCGCGCATAAGGATATTCACGCCTTTGGTTCCTCTTAATTGACGTTCATATACACGCTCTATACCATCACGCCCCGCATAATCTCCACTCGCATAATAATCGTCATTTTCAATATCTTGTGCATTTACCTCTCCTACACTTCCTAACACATGAGATGCTGCATCGTAGGTATAGTCCCGCAGGGTTCGCTTAGATACGTAAACACCTTGGAAATGATAGAGTTCTTCTTGTAAAGCAGCAATATCGGCTTTATCCAGTTGGGTGAGAAAAGGTTGTAAAGAATAGGGAGAGTAGCTCGTGTTTTTCTTGCGATTCTTAATATCCGACATGCGGGACTCAAAGGCCTCCCGATTTATATTGAGCGCGGCACAAAAAGCTAAGGTATCAAAATCTTTTCCCATCTCACGAACAATCACATTGATGTCATAGATAGGCTGATTAAAAACCAAGAGTTTCCCGTTTCTATCATAGATTAACCCGCGAGCCGGGTAGATTGTTTGGCGAACCAAGGCGTTACTATCTGCCTGTCCTTTGGTAGATTGGTCAATGACTTGTAGGACAAAAAGGCGTATGATATAGATGGCGACTATCAACACAACTAAGCCGCCGATTACATAACGCCGTTTGAAAAACTTATCTACTATCATTTACTTACGCAGTGTATTATACCCGATAATAAGCAACACACACACGATTGAACTCACAACTGTTTGCAATAAAACCCATCCGATATGGGCGAATCCCCATGCGCTTAACATAAACACCATCAAATGATAGGCGGGAACCAACAATAAGGAATACTTGATAAAAGAATTTAGCCCTATGGTTCGACTGCTAATCTCGCTATTTAAACGCTCATATTCCAACACTAAGTGACGAATAAGGGGTCTGCGCATATACATTATTAGAACGCACGCTGCCATATGTACTCCCAAAGAATTGCAAGCGACATCCATAAGCAGCCCGACCGAAGCTCCAACAAACAAATCTACCCAAGCAGGCAAGGTAATCGGCATCATCATCAAGAAGAGAATGAAGATATAAGGATGACAAACACCAAAGAACTGTATTTGATTCAATAACAGCACTTGGATGAGCATCACCACAACAAACCGTATCCATTCTTTATTCCAAGCCATCGGGTATTTCGTTATTTGGTTTATTATTGATCACTTCCACATATTTGATTTTGCGGAAGTCCGTATTCAGTTTGACACGTATCGTATAATACGAATCTCCGGGCTGAAGACTCTTTTCTGCTACCAAACCAACGGGAACTCCTTCTGGAAAGGAGGATGTAAGTCCGCTTGTCACCAGAGTGTCGGAAACATACACGGGAATATGGGCTGCCACATCTTGCAAAGACGCATAATCAGGATTTCCGCCCATCCAGCGTAGCGTTGCCAAATAGTCATTCTTCAAAAATCGGCAGGATACATTAACATCCACATGAATCAGGGGTATCACCACAGAATAATGCTCATTTACGGTGCAGACGATGCCCACAGCACCCTCTTGATTGCGAACTCCCATTCCTTCGGCTATGCCATCCGAAGCCCCCTTGTCAATGGTTAGATAATTACGCATACCGCTTTGGGTAAACCGAATTACTTTTGCCGGAATATAGAGCGGGCATACAAGGCTATCCGGTGCTTGTTTGGCAAAAGTATCTACCCAACCAAGAGCCGTCCTTAGTTGGGCATTTTCCGATTTAAGCAATTCATTATCAGACCGTAACGAAAAATAGTCCCGGACATAGCCGATCTGCTCGTCCTGCCAAGCAAGAAACGCATTCGATGAGGATAGAAATTTGCTTTGTGGATAAGTATTATATCGGCTTATAAGCAAAAATGCAACGACTTCCAAGATTAAAAAGATAAGGAAGTTGCTATATTTGCCTATGAACTTTAATAAATTTTCCACAATAGTTTAGTTAGCGGATGAGGAATCCAAAATTATCGACATTCTTCAAAGCCACTCCCGTACCACGTGCCACGGCGTGTAACGGATCCTCCGCCACGTGGAAAGGAATCGTTATCTTGTCACTCAAGCGTTTTGCCAAACCATGCAACAATGCACCGCCACCTGCTAAATATATTCCGCGCTTGACAATATCGGCATACAACTCACTCGGTGTAGATTCGAGAGCGTTCAAAATGGCACCCTCTATTTTTGCAATACTCTTCTCTAAGCAATGGGCAATCTCTTGATAACTAACAGGAACTTGCATCGGCAAGGCTGTTACTTTATTCGGGCCTATCACAATATAATCCTCAGGCGCGTCCTCTAATTGAGGTAAAGCGGAACCCACTTGTATTTTTATGCGCTCTGCTGTAGGCTCGTCTATACGGATATTATGGATGCGTCCCATATATTCAATAATATCGGCATTCAAATCATCACCGGCAATCTTGATGGACTTATTGGAGACAATACCACCCAAAGAAATAACAGCAATCTCGGTTGTTCCGCCGCCGATATCCACAATCATACATCCTTCGGGGCTTTCCACATCAATACCCATACCTATAGCGGCTGCCATCGGCTCATAAATCATATAGACTTCGCGCCCGCCTGCATGTTCCGAACTATCACGCACCGCGCGAATCTCCACTTCAGTACTCCCCGAAGGAATACAAACGACCATACGGATACTAGGCGTGAATATCCGGGTCTGCTGCGGAATCATCCGAATCATACCGCGAATCATCATCTCGCAAGCATAGAAGTCTGCGATGACACCATCACGCAAGGGGCGGACCGTACGAATCATGTTTCCTCCCTTACCGATCATTTGTTGGGCACGACGCCCTACGGCGGCCATACGATTATCGGCCATACTAATAGCTACTACAGATGGCTCGTCAACAACCACCTGGTCTTCATAAATAATGATCGTATTCGCCGTTCCAAGGTCGATTGCGATCTCTTGTGTGAAAGAAAAAAGTCCGAGTTTCATATTGTAAAAATGTTTATTATCTGTAAAATTGTGCAAAGATACAACTTTTTTTTCATATATGAAAATGAAAATGAATTTTTTTTTAAAAAAAAGAAAGATGGCTAAAAAACCATCTTTCTTGCGCTCCCTCTAGGACTTGAACCTAGGACCCCCTGATTAACAGTCAGATGCTCTAACCGACTGAGCTAAGGAAGC
>CALCGR010000085.1 GCA_937901025.1 uncultured Bacteroidales bacterium | reverse complement strand
AGTATTCCGTATACTCCTTCTGGGCCTCATTCAGACTCAACATGTGACGCTCACCATTAACCATGATAGCATAACCCGGCTCGCACTCAGGTTGAGGACGACCTAAGATGTAGGCAGTCAGAGTACTATCGGCTGCATTGAAGGCCAACAGGATGGTATCCCCTGCTAACAGAGATATATTCGTTTCACCTGCTCTTCTAGGAGCATAGGGAATGGTATCGCGTCCCTGAGGACGAGGAGGTTGCGGAGTACCATAATCACCTGTAGCATCGATTACAATCAAGTTACTATCCGCCTTAAACCACAAAGCGTCTGCATCATCTGCTTTCGAGTTGATGTTAACACCAGAAGTTTCACCACCACCGAAGATAACACTATCCAAGACATAGAGGTCTTCTACCTTGGTCATCTCTTTCCATGACCATTCACCGCCATTCCAGTTGTTCTTGGCATAGTACTTAACAGGCTCTTTGTAAGACAGAGTTACTGTTCCATCTGCGTTTTCGGTCAGTGTAAAGGTCACTTCCACATTGCCATTTACGCCCACTTTCTCCGTATTACCTTCTGCCAAGATTGCGTCTACTTTTGCAGCAGGAGCCACATATTCATTTGCCAAGTACCAATGGCTGTTATCACTCGTCTTTACGAATACATAGGAAGTTTCCGTAAAGGTGGTGGTCAATTTACCATCCACAAATTTATACTCTTCGTGGAAGCTTTCATAATCATCTTCGCAACCGGAGTTTGCACCATTAATCCAACCTACCAAGTAGTATTCGGAAGCAGGAGCAGTATAGTTGAAGTAGCCGCCATACCAAGCCGTCTTATTATCCACGGGTGTGCTGCCGGTCCAGTTGGCAGGCAAAGTCAAGAGAGCAGGAGTGGTATAACCGACATAGGTAAAAGCATTAGCCGCAATACCCTCTTGGCAAGCATTGCCCAAGAAAGTAACCGAAGTCAATTTGGTGCAATTCTTGAAAGCATTTGCTCCAATAGTCGTTACACCGGCAGGGATAGTGATGGATTGCAAAGAGCTGCAACCTTGGAAAGCACCTGCTCCAATCTCGGTTACAGCAAAGTCAACCTCTCTGTGCTTAACCGTAGCAGGAACGGTGTAAGAGGTACCCTTATAATTGTTACTAACCACCTTCACGGTGTTGGCTTCACCAACAGCAGTAACCTCAAACTTAAAGCCGGAAGTGGCATCCACGAATTGGTCACCCAAGACAGGAACTTTGTATTCAAAGAGACGTCCGCACCAAGTAGTATGATTATTTGCGGGTCTGTTGTCTCCCCAGTTATCCGGCAAAGTCAAGAGAATAAGTGGGTTTTGACCGAACGCAGGATAAAAAGCAGTAGCCGCAATACCCTCTTGGCAAGCATTGCCCAAGAAAGTAACAGAAGTCAAAGCGGAGCAAGCAGCGAAAGCTTGACTTCCAATCGTCGTAACCGATGCAGGGATAGTAACGGATTGCAAAGCGGAGCAATTCTGGAAAGCCTTCTCTCCAATCTCCGTTACAGCAAAGGTAACATCATTGTACGATACGGTAGCAGGAATATTGTACGAGGTGCCGGTATAGCTATTGGCAATCACCTTCACGGTGTTGGCTGCACCAACGGCAGTAACCTCAAACTTCAAGCCGGAAGTGGCGTCTTCGAATTGCTCACCGACTTCGGCAGCAGGAGCTGCGCATGCAGCAAAACCATAACCTTCGCCATCGTAATGAAGAACGATATCGGTGGTCTCACCAAATGCCTCGTTAGCCATGTTCGCACCATTCAGTTGAACTTGAACCTTCCAGTCGGCATCCGTACCGAAACGAAGTTTGAACTCAGTGCCTTCCTCGACATCATAGATTTCAGCATACCAACAATCGTTGAAGTCCTCATCGATTTTCTTCTCCATCCAGATACCATTGCTCCAATCGTCAAAGCCACCCATTACGCGTGCGCTGTCAGCATAAGCAGCGATGTCGTCGCAGAATGCAGGCAAGTAAACAGTAATGGTGTAATCGTGTTTGGGTTTTTCAACAGCACCACCATAAACGCTCCACGTACCATCGCACTTGCAGCCATCATAACATGCACTACTCTTCGTGATGGTAAACAAGTTCTTTCCATCCGTCGGGATAGTCAAATCTCCCGTTTGTGCTCCCCAGTCGGCAATGTTGCCTGAAGGGTTCACTCGGGTAAAAATAACGTTTTGGACTTTGGCGACATCAAGATCAATGTACCATAAGTCGGTCTCGCCCTCTACAGGGGTCATTCGAACACCGGGCCAATCGGTACCGGGACCGGGTGTTCCCCAATAGTGGCAGCCTACAGCGGCATTGTCCGCCTTCCACCAACCTTGCTCCATCTTACAATAGATGGTCTTGGCGCTCACAAACGATGTGCATAGCACGAACGCTGTGATTAAAGAAAGAAATTTTCTCATAAGCATTGATTTTTGTTTGTTAATAAATAAAGTTAATTTAAAGTATATCTAGTTGCCTAGCTATATTCCTAATATTTTATACGTATGCGCATGCACATAAATCGCGCGCGATAATTGAGGGTGCAAAGATACGACTTTTTTTTGATATACGCAAATTTATTTGCATTTTTTCGCATTTTTCTCAATCCTCAATAGTCCTCTCCGCTCGTCGGGGCATTCTTGTGCCCCTTGACCGCCGTTCCGGCGCTGGCTGTCCCATGTCTCCCCTGCCTTCATCCGTGCTTCTGTAATGGAACCTGATAGGAACCTCATAGGAATCTCATAGGAACTTCTAGGGCACTTGCAAGAGGGAGTACCGAAACGTCACCGAAGGATGACCGAGCGGTTGTTATGTTTCTTCTCTCTGCATTGTATGCGGAGTCACTCGCTGTTACCGATATATCGGAAATCCGGCCGCTGCCACGTCCGTCTTTCCTTACGTTCTTCGACCATTTTTCGCGCATCTTCGCGCAAAAAAAGAGGGCTCAGCAAAGAGCCCTCTTCCTGCGAGTAGTTTAAAGTTATTATTTACTGATACGACTCAGGGTAATGTCGTGGTCTTTATCCAATTTGCCCGTCAATTCCTTGTCATACCTGTCATACGAGAATTCATACATCAGCGCTCCTGCCTCGAAAAGATCCGTATATCTCCAGTCTTTTGAGTTGCCTGCATAAATGCGAACACTCTGTTTGTTTTTATCAACATTCTTCATCGCATAAGAGCAATCCGATGTGGAGAATTTTTTAGTACCTTCATAGGTAAATTCACACGATTGCTCCTTATTCGGATTGAAGACAAACGTAAGATACACGCCATTCGATTCACCTTTATAGGTAAAACCGGGAAGGCCAACCTCAATGTCTTCAGCCGTTTTTTCACGTTCTTCAGATGCTTTCTCTATGTCCTCCCAAGTAACGATGCAAGACACGCAACCAAAACTCAGTGCAATAAGCACTGCATACATCATTTTTTTCATAATTGTAAAGTTTTTTTTAAATTAGTTAATAAAATTAGTTAGTTATTAATTGTTTATTAAAACGTCATGGATAAACCTAACCCGTTGGGCACTACCTGAACACCCAGTTGCGGTTGAATGACCGATGCCTTACCCGCCGTATTATATATCGTGGCCGATTTATGCACCTTATGCACACCAATACATGTAAGAGGTACACCCACTACCGCTACCGCCGCACCGGCCATGGCGACATAAGGGGTATTATACTCCGCATCGCTCATTCCTTCGGGTCTTACCTTCGTGCGGATCCAATCCGTATTCCCTTTGGCTGCCCACTTAGCCAGCACTACGCAAAGAGGAATCTGGAAGATAACACCCGCAGTAAAACAGAGCACACCGGCCACACACACCTTGCGACCTACCTCCAGACTCTGATAAGCCGGCTGGCAACGGGTCTTAAGAAACTCCGCATACGGAGAGCCCTCCATATAAACGGAATAACCTTCGGCTAAGTCAACTCCATTTAAGTAATACGAATTACCTTCCCTAATAATCATCTGCGACGAGTCTTGCGGATGCTCATACTCCTGCTCTGTAACTATCGTCTCCAATCCTACAATCTGTTGCCACGTGGCTTGCTGCGCGCTTGCACCCGCCACAATAAAGCAAAGAAACAAAGAATAAATGTACTTTTTCATATTTAATTTTCTTTAATAATCAATGTCTTCACTCGCCAGTCTTTCTTTTTAATACTGAACCAATATTTAGCACTATCACAGGCAGAAACCTTAAAGGCTTGACGACGACTAAAATATTCACGAATAGTGCCTTCCGGATAGTTGATATTATCCGCATTAATCCCTAAATCCTCGCCCACATTCTCTACCTCAATCAGCCACGGAACCATCGTCTCATCCTCTTGCGAACGCGGGGCTTCAATCCTATAGGTAGCTTCCTTAACGGGCACCGTAAAACTGCCCCAAGGGCTATCCGGCTCCGCCTGATAAGTGATGGTTTCCTGAACCGTCGTACCATGCTGGATATCCTTCCCCTGCCGGTCAGAACAAGCCGCCACAAAGAAGACTAAACTGAGTAAAAGAACGATTCGTTTCATCATGATTCCGTAGCGGCTGGAAGGGGATGCACAGGACTCGCCTTCGCACCGAGTTTGACCAGTTTCTTAGCAGACCCTAACACACTCTGCCCCATCAACGCTTTTTTCGTTACCTCGTCATATGCCGCCTTGGCACTATCCAGTTTCTTACCCAGCGAGTCGAACTTCTCCAAGAAGTCCCCTACTCGACCCAGCAGTTCCTCCGCGGTATCGCAAATCGCTTTGTTATTCGCATTCTGCTTAATCGTCGACCAAGTGACCTGTACCGCTCGCATCGCGGCATAGAGGTTCTGCTCCCCTACAATAAACACACCCTGATTCATCGCCTCCCGCCACAAGGTAGGATCCGCAGAGAGCGCTGTTTGCAGCGCAGCCTCCACCGGTACGAACATCATCACGAAATCTACACTCTGACGCGGAGCTTTCACATACGCCGCATAGTTCTTCTTGGCCAATTCCTTCACGTGTGAGCGCACCGATTTCAAGTGCAACGCCAACGCTTGATCCTTCGCATCCTTATCCTCCGCATTGGTATAATCAATAAAAGCCGTCAAGGACACCTTGGCATCAATAATCAAATCTCTGGTCTCATCAATATGAAGAATGATATCCGGTTGCATACGATGCGCCGTATCATCCGAAACAATAATGTTCCCCGCCGCATCCCTTAGGTACGACTGCGACTCATATTCCAGTCCTTGCTCCAACCCTATCGCATTAAGTAACGACTCAATCTTCTGCTCCCCCCAGTTACCTTGCGTCTTGTTCTCCGCCGTGAGCGCATTACTCAAGCGGTCCGCACTGTCACTCACTTTCATGGTCGTACTCACCAGCGTCGCAATCTTCTCTTTAATCGCCTCCGTCGAGGTCTCTTGCGTCGATCGGTTCTCCTTAAGGGCCGTCTCCATCTTCTGAAGCGTCTCCTTAAGGGGATTGACGATCTGCTGCATATTCGTGGAATTCGACTGCTGCAACTCCTCCTGACGCTGCTTGAGCATCACCTCCGTAGTGGACTTGAGCTGCTCCGATACCTTCGAAAGCGTCTCACCAAAGCGCGCCTCTTGCGAAGCAAGCGCCTGCTCGTGCACTTGGTCCTTCATCTTTTGAATAGACCGCATCACAAGGAACACCACCACGGCCGCTACCACCGCACCACCTAAGAATGCCAGCAGGATCTCCATATTATTTTGCGTAATTGATCGCGCGCGTCTCGCGGATAACCGTTACCTTCACTTGACCCGGATACGTCATCTCGTCCTGAATACGCTTCGCTAAGTCGAAACTCAACAACTCCGTATCCTTATCAGATATCTTATCCGCTCCTACAATCACACGTAACTCACGACCGGCCTGAAGAGCATAGGTCTTGATGACGCCCGGGAAGGACATCGCCATGTTCTCCAAGTCATTGAGGCGCTTAACATAGGTCTCCACAATCTCACGACGGGCACCCGGACGAGCACCCGAGATAGCATCGCACGCTTGAACGATAGGCGCAATAAGCGTCGTCATCTCGCACTCCTCATGGTGAGCTCCTACGGCATTACAGATATCCGGCTTCTCCCCGTATTTCTCGCAGAGTTTCATACCGAGTTCCGCGTGCGGTAACTCCTCCTCATTCTCCGCTACCTTACCTATATCGTGCAATAATCCTGCTCTACGAGCAGCCTTGGGATTGATACCTAACTCCGAAGCCATCACCGCGCACAGGTTCGCTGTCTCACGCGAGTGCTGCAACAGGTTCTGTCCATACGACGAACGATACTTCATCTTTCCGATAAGACGAACCAACTCGGGGTGCAAACCATGAATACCCAAATCGATCGTCGTACGCTTACCGGTCTCAATGATCTCGTCCTCCACTTGTTTCTCCACTTTCGCTACCACTTCCTCAATACGTGCCGGGTGGATACGACCATCCTGTACGAGTTGGTGCAGACTCAAACGGGCAATCTCTCGACGGATAGGATCATAACCGGAAATCGTAATCGCCTCCGGCGTGTCATCTACCACAAACTCTACACCCGTAGCCGCCTCCAGCGCACGGATATTTCGTCCCTCACGACCAATGATGCGACCCTTCACTTCCTCGTTATCAATATGGAAAACCGAAACCGCATTCTCGGCCGTCGTCTCCGACGCTACACGCTGAATCGTTTGGATAATAATCTTCTTGGCCTCATTGTTCGCATTCAACCGAGCCTCATCCATGATCTCATTGATATACGCCATAGCATTCGTCTTAGCCTCGTCCTTCAAAGCCTCCACAAGCTGTTTCTTAGCCTCCTCCGCCGACATACCGGAGAGTTGCTCGAGCTGCTGCTCGGCTTGCTTGTGCAACTTATCCGTCTCCGCTTGACGATACTCAATCGCTTTCTCGCGCTGCTCGAGTTGTTGCTGAGCTTGCGTCACCTCGTTTTGTTGACGCTGCAACTCCCCTTGACGCTGGTTGAGGTTCTGCTCACGCTGGTTCAAAGACTGCTCACGAGCTTGCTTGCGCTGCTCATCGGCACGCATCGCATTGTCGTGTTCTAACTTCAGGGACATAAATTTCTCCCTGGCTTCCATTTCCTTATTCTTCTTGATAATCTCCGCTTCTTGCTCTGCTTTACGCAACATTCCTACGGATGTATATCGGAAAATAAGGAAGCATATTACGGCACCTAAAATCAAAGCCGCAACTGCAATAATAATGTTAATTAGCATAATGATTCGTTTTATTAATTATTTACTACACTATCTATCAGTTTATTCAGCGCAGTGGCACGTTTATCCACTTCCGCTATCGATTTATTGCGCATGTCGCTGTGTAACGACACCGCCATCTCTAATGCTACGTACAGCCATATCTCCTCAATCGAGGCGGAGGGTTGTATCCGCTGATAATAATGGTACCGCTCGTTCAGCAATATCGCCGCATCCCTATACAGCGCCTCTTGCGAGGCCGGTATATTGAGCGCCACATTGTGGGTGTCTAACTTCAACACAATATGTTGTATCCTCTCGTCCATTATTGTTTGAGCACTTCGATGGCTTGGTCCACCCGTTTAATCAGGGCGGTTATCTGTTGTTTGGCTTTCTCCCTGTCCTCCGGCGTCGACGATAACGTGTGCGCGGTCTTGAGTTGACGGTACTCCTGCTGCAACGTCACCAATTCCGTATGTGTTCGCATTATCTCTTGTCGCTGCTCATCATTGGTCTGCTGCAAAGCCTGATTAGCGGCTTGCAGTTCTTGACAACGGGCGACGAGAAGTTGCACGTTCTGCTCGAGTTCTTCCAACGGGGTCATTAGAAACTATAGCCTACACCGATACCCAGGTTCGTCAAGAACTGTACGCGCTCCGCCGCGTTCTCACCGTTCTTATCCGCAATCTTTTGACCATTAACGTACTTGAGGTCCGTATACAACGTGATATTCAAGCACTTGAGGAATTGATAACTCAACGTCAAATCCCAATCTACATCGAAATTACCGAAACGACGGTTGTTATCACGATAACCTAAATACTCTGCCAACGCAAAATCAAGACCCTTGTCTATCATCTGCTGCTCCGTGAAATTACCGTCAATCTCACCAACCGCATAGTTGTACATCTTCACCTTGTCCCAAGCATACGGAGTGAACAAGGTTACAGTGGACATCAACGTCAAATCCTTGTACTTATAGTTGAGCGAAGCCTTGATGCTCAAACCCAGTTCCGCACGATAGTTACGATCGTATAGTTTATTATTCGTTTCCTTATCATAATACCAAACGCCATACGCATCTTTTAATTGATGACGTAAATCATTTTTTTCGTCGGCACCATACGAATATTTTTCATTCACCTTATCACTCAAATACGCAGTCGTGATACGACCCGAAACGGGGGACATATACAGCGAGAAGAACTCTACAGGTTTGTAATCAAAACCAATCGAGATATCCGTATACGACGGTGCCAGGATATTACTGATGATCGGATTCTTGTCATTTAAACCGGCATAATTACGGCCTAAATCAAACTGCGTATGAAAACCCGCATTGACCGTCAGATACCATTTCGGCTGAAAAGCCCAACCAAACTTCGTATCGAAATTCAAGTGATCCGACGTCTTTTGCAACTTATCATTCTTTTGATCTACATACGTCAGTCCGTAATCTACATCTAACTTGGCTTCCCAACTCAGGTTGTCCTTATCAAAGTTACAATTCAGTTTACCAAATACGTCTCCGGCTACATTGTTATTACCACCGGCAGCCCAGTTAACCATACCGGTTCCGTTAGCATTCAAGCCCAGCACGCCGGACCATTTCCATGCCTTCGGTTGTTCTGCTTCCTCGGCTAAAAGCGATGCGCTGCAAAAAAGAACTGCAGCAAATAAAAAAATCTTTTTCATAATGATGAATGTATAAAATGATGCAATGACGAATTAATATTGTGCTTTATCATATACCTCGTCCGCTACTTCGCTACCCGCCAATTTCTCAATGATGCAGAAAGCAAAATCACTACTCAACCCCGGACCCTTGGCCGTGATGATGTTCTTCGACTCTACAACCAGTCCGCCTACATAACTCTCACCCAGACTCGACTCAAAACCCGGATAACAGGTCGCCTGTTTGCCCTTTAATATTCCTAACTTACCCAATACCGAGGGCGCATAGCAGATAGCCGCTATCAACTTACCCTCCTCGTTGTGCTTGAGTAACAGTTCGGTCAAGGCCGCACAGTTCTCCAAATGGGAAGCCCCACCGGGAAGAATCAACATCTCGGCATCCGAGAAATCCATATCGTCTATCGTTCCGTCTGCCTGCACCGCAATATTATGTGCCCCTAATACCATCGGATGCCCCGTGATACTAACCGTGGTTAACGCGATGTTAGCTCGCCGTAAAAGATCAATCGTCGTGATGGCTTCTATCTCTTCGAAGCCGTTGTCCAAAAACAAATAATTCATACTAATTTAATTTGAATATATACGTAATCGTTCCCATCTGTAATGTCGGTTTATCCGTAGGTGAGAACTGCGCTTTCAGCGCGG
>CALCGR010000084.1 GCA_937901025.1 uncultured Bacteroidales bacterium | reverse complement strand
CAGGATAGTCTGTCACCGGTAGTATCTTGTCTGCACCACCGGCAAAAGACATCTTATTCACCGTCGTGCAGTTGGTTAGTAACAACGGCACAAGCAAAAAACAAAAATAAATGCGTCTCATCATTTTATTTTATTATTTTGAAAATTTATTCTTTTTATATCCATTTTCCTCAAAATCTTGGTCCACATCGTAAGCTCGATAATCCATCAATTGACGTACATAGTACCACCATCTCGTATCTTTAGGATGAGACAAGGAAGCCTTTTGGTAAATGCGATTCTTTACTTGCTCGTGCGACGTACAATAAAGCAGCGAAGCCGTTGTCCCACCAATAAACAAGAAAGCCGCAATCACAGTGATATATAGTTGCCACTCTAAATTCATTCCCAGTTTATAGGATAGATACCAAGAGAGCGTTACAACGACGCCCAAGGTTACCTCGGATAGTGTGGTAAAAATATGACTATACCCTAAGGCGATAAATAAGTGATGTAAGTGCGTTTTGTCCGGATTAAACGGCGACTTTTTATGAATAATGCGCATAAACATCACACGGAGGGTATCAAAGACGGGCACACTTACCACGGCTAACAACATCGCAATGGTGTTCATACCCCACATATCCATTTGGCCATTCGCCAGACCTTGACTGGACATAATCCGTATCACGAACCAAGAAACCAAGAGACCCATCACCATCGTTCCACCATCACCAATAAACATACAACTCTTGCGACCAAAAATATTATGCATCGAAAAAGTAACCAACGACCCGGCAAAACAGAACGCTAATGCCGCATCAGCAGGGTCACTCATCTTATAAAAGATTGTGCCTAAGAATAGCGCACAAACAATGCACACCATACTGCTCAGTCCGTTCACGCCATCAATCATATTAAAAGCATTGATGAGGCCGACCCCAACAAAAATGGTAAGCGGAATTCCCCACCCCCAAGAGAAGGAATGGATAGACCATAAGCCGTGGAACGAATCGATACACATACCGGACCCGTAGATAAGCCCCAATATTGTCAGCGCTTCAATCAAAGCTCTCACCCACGCACTGATACCTAACACATCGTCAATAGAGCCAATATAAAGCATCACCATCGCAGCGAGCATCACTGGTAAAAGGCTCTTTGCCTCCGGGAAAAGAATAACCGCAAGAATAATCCCTAACGTAAGGCCGAAAAAGACAGCGATTCCCCCTAACACAGGCGTAGGTTGTTTTTGCAATTTACGGGCATTCGGAACATCCTCCAAGTGCTTAATCTTCGCTATCTTTAAGATGCGAAAAAAAATCCACTGTACCGCAATAAGCGATACAAAGGCACAGCAAAATAATTTAATTATTGTATCAAATCCGGGCATCGTTTTCTAATTTGGCTACAAAGGTACAACTTTTTTTTGATATAAGCAAATTTATTTATCATTTTGACAGCAAATTCGGTCATATACCTCCATTACCTTTCGAACATCGAAGCGCTGAAGGGCTATTTTGTGGCTATATTGTGCCATCGCCCGTTTTTGATCTTCCGATAATTCAAGAAAGCGTTTCATAGCCTCGGCTAAGACCGTACTATCCTTCGGTGGTACTAAAAAGCCATTTTTCTCCGTTTCCACCATTTCGCGACAACCGGGAATATCCGTGGTGATAATCGGTCGGCCCATCGCTAACGCTTCCATCAACGATCGGCTCATTCCCTCCATATAACTGGGAAGGACGATAACAACATTCTCCTTCCCCATATACTGTTTTACATCATTCGTAACCCCCAAATATTCAAAGTCTCCTTTTTGGCAATCGGATTCAAACACGTTTTGTGGGATACCAAAAGGTCTATCAAAGGCCGTAGGGCCGAGCCATTGGAAACGTACATTGTTATCTTTAGGCATTTGTTTTATGGCATCCACAAACTCTTGATAACCTTTATCATAGAGTACACGTGAGATAACGAGGAAGATGGTTCCATCGGTAAAATCTGCCTCAGAGACGGGATATTGGTCTAAGTTCACTCCTTCCCCGCCTGACAAGAGAATCAGTTTATCTTTCGTGGTTAAATGATGCGCCAAAACGATATCGTAATTGCTTTGGTTGAGAACGAGCACATGCTTCGCTTTCTTCAAGCCCACCCGATATAAGGTTCGTAGCATTTGTTTGAGAATACCATTACCCTCAAAAGCATACCCTAATCCGGCAATCATACTAATCACGGGAATATGTAGGCATCGTGCTGCCAAGCCGGCGTAGATATTCGGTTTGATTGTATAAGTAATTATTCTATCCGGCCGTTCCTTTCGGAAAAGGCGATAATAACTCATCATCAAACGCAAGTCTTTGATAGGATTTTGTCCATTGGCCTCCATAGGAACATAGATGATGCGCACATTATCCAGATCCGTTTGACCAATCTTATCCCACTCTGACGAAGGCTGAGGGCAAACGAGTACCACCTCATGACCTTCTTGGATAAAATGGCGAATAACATCAATACGAAAACCTAAAAGGCCGCCTAAACGATTATCACAAAACAATAATTTCATTACTTTTGAGTAAGTTTAGTGTAGCATTTTGCCAATGCTGTACGCAATTTATTTCCGCCTAAACGAATCACCCACTCTCTCAGTTTTCGATGGAGTGGAGAACGCCAAGATTGGGCATAATGATGGATGGTATATGTGTGTGAACTCATCGTTATCGTTCCATCTACATTTATGGGACAAAAATAGTCTTTGGGGTAAACAGTTATACCCATCACAGTTTGTTCCTCTTTCTGAGCTTGTAATCCGTGCGCCATTAAGCGTTCTGTTGTTATAGTCACTATGGTTTGCAAGTTCAATTTACCATTTGGAAGCATAAAATGCAACGATTCATATAAATCTAACATCTCCTTATAAAACGGATGCTTTGCCTCCACACCCAAGCCCAAGCCGGGCGCTACCGTAATAATAGATTGCGTATCTGTAGGACTGAGTTCGCACCCCATAAATGCCCCTCTTGCCACGATATCCTCTAATGGACGAATAACCTCAACATCCGTATCAAAATAGAGTCCTCCATAATGGTAGAGTATCCAAAAGCGAGCATAATCACTCACAAAAGCATATTTTTTAGCTTCATATGCTTCTTTAATATACGGAATCATTTGGACATCAAAGTTAGATTCGTTCCACTCTTTGATTTCGTAATCGGGCAAATACTTTTTCCACGACGCAATATATTCGATGGCATCTTGAGGTAGCGGATTTCCGCCAAACCAACAATAATGAATAATTTTAGGAATCATAGTATATGTCTTAAAAAGCAATAGATCTTAGGAGAGCATCTTATCATTATATATTTTACCCGCTCAATCAAAGTGGCATACATTCTTTGAGTTGGGATATTCTTTAACGTACTTTGTACCCATTCAAACACTTCTGCGCGCTCATCGTAGTTGTACTTACCCGCTAAGGTAAGAGCCGACTCACACATGCCGAAGATAATTTTGTTATACCAACTTTCCGATTGTCTCATTCGTTGTTCCATTAAACGCTTAACAACCTCTTTATGAGAGTCCAACATCCGCCGCACTTTTTGCTTAGAATAAGAATGAGTAATCGAATTTTGACGTTGAATATACAAATAAGCTACCGTATCCGCAACCATCATTCGCTGAGCACAAGAAAGCATTCTTGGTGTCCATTCAACATCTTCGTATAATAAATTAGGAACGAAACGCAAAGAACTATCATTAACAAGCATAGCACGACTCACAATATACAACCAAGCAAAACATCTTATTTGATGTTGGCTTGCTAAAAATTGAGAACCGGATAAGATGGTTAAACGCGGACCATCCAAAAGACGAGACGGCACTTTCACCTTACCATCTTCAACGAGAGCATATTGATATCGAAGAACATCTAAGTGATTTTCTTTTACAATTTGCAAAAGCCCCTTTATTGTATCCTTTACCAACCGGTCATCCGAATCTAAGAAAAGCAAGTACTCTCCATGTGCTTCCTTTATACCCGTATTTCGAGCCATCGCAAGACCTTGATTGGATTGATGAACAACACGGATATAGGATATCTTTTGTACCCAATCATCCGCCATTCTCGATGTTGCATCACTTGAGCCATCATCGATAATGAGGACTTCCACTTGGTCTTCTTCAAAATGCTGATCAAGAATACTATTAATGCAATCATTTAAATAGTCCTGAACATTATAGGCTGGAACGATAATAGATAGTTGAACATTCATAGAAATATTCGCTTTAAGATAATACTGCACGTGGATTTACATAGGATTTGCAGTTTTTGCAAACCGGTTAAGCAATGCATTGAGAGAATAATACGCAATTTTTTGAAAGAATTATGACATCGATTACATTGCTTAATTTTACAAAGAAAGTCAACCAATTCCGCGTCATCAATTCGCTCTTTATACGCCTCGTACACAATCTCCAATGGAATAAATCGTTCGTCAGGAATAAAACCATAGAATGTTGGCAAATATGACACTTTTTGTCGAAACGACAATTTGCCATAGTGCGTTGCTTGATCCACTACATTAGCATCGTGATGACGATATTTCATCAAAACATCAGGCAGATTATGTTTTTCGCCCAAAATGGCGGCTGTATATGCAATCCACTCATCATAATAGATGTCTGTTAAGGATGTCGGACTGGCTTTGATAACATTCAAAATATTAGACGCCACGAGTTGATTCATCATCATCGCACATCCTTGATTACGTCCGTAGGTTAGCAAAGAGGCTTTCCAACCTTCGGAGTAGCAACCCTGAACGACAGCGATTTCATGACCTTGGATATCAATATCTTTTCTCATAGAGGACACTACGCAAGGTACATCCAAATTCATCTGAACCAAATGATTATACAAGGTCTCAACCTTATGAGGCAACCATATGTCGTCTTGATCACAAATGCTTATAAAGTCCCCTTTACACAAACTCATCGCCTTAAAGAAATTAGCATTAACTCCTAATTGGTGCTCGTTGATGTGATAAATGAGTCCGTATTTTTGATGATACTCTTCCAAAATGGCAGCCGTTCCGTCTTTTGAGCAATCATCACATACCACAATCTCGTCTGCTTGACGCGTTTGAGCGTAAAGACTATCCAATTGTTCTCTCAAGAACCGTTCTCCATTGTAGGTAGCTATTGCTATAGAAATGGTAAATTTCATAATGTAATTATTTTATCTCTCGTTGAGCTTTATTACCTTCGATAGACGTTATAGCCTCCTCATATATATACTCTCGTTCAAACACCCAACTATCTTCATTAACGATGGAAGTATAAGGTACAAATAAATCATAAAAGTGAGCTTTCGTATCGGGAAAATAGGTATTCCATTGTAGGAACGAAAATAACGAATAGAGCAAAATAACAAAAGTGCGAGCAAGTAGATGTTTTTGTTCTCTAAAATAATTAGCGACTAATATCGTTAGCCAGCATAAGTTTATAATACGTACGTAGTTAAAGAATCTTACGAAACCGAAGCCAACAACACAGATGAGACCGCCAATGGCTAACTCAAATAGTAAAATATGTTTAGCCGATGTGTGTATTAATCCATCATCTGCATTATAACGCAGGAAATACGAACCCACTATGAATGGAAGAATAATATATCGACAAAACAAATTTCCAAATCCGAAAATGGTTGTACCTATACCCATATAGGATAAGACCTTAAGCTTTACCGATTCGGAAATAATAGGTAAATGGGGCATCAAATCAGTAACCACTAAGTCAGAGACTGCCCATACAGCCACAACCGATATACAAAATATTGCAAAATTTTTCTTAGAAACAACTACCCGTATCTTTGCAAACAATGGATAAAGAATAAGTATAATGGCAGAGAGGTGAAATAATAATGCTATTGCAACACCTATAAGATACCTAATAATATTTTGTTTCTGCTCATATTTGTAAATAATAATCAATCCAATCGCTATAGCAAAACCTTCTCGCATAACTTCCGTATTAAATTGGAAGAAGATTTCAGACACAAAGAATAAAATTAAAAACAGGAAATGATGATTTGTATATTTGCGCGCTACGTAACAAATACTTACGTTAACAACTATTGACTCAATAAATTGTACCACATAAAAAGAATCAAACCATTCCTTACATAGATAGTTGATTATACTCCACAATGGCATATACGTTTGCTCCAGAAATTGTTCCTTCACATAGGTCAATATGGAGATATCTAAGGGCAATTCGACAAAATCCTGCATATAGGAGAATTTGTCTCCTCCTAGCCCATAACTAAAGCCTGATAAACAAATAAGATATAAGCATAAGGACCAAAAAGCAAATTGCTCAAATTTACTTTTCTCATCTTGCCTATCAAAAACAAAAGCGAAGATAAGACACAATACTATAAAAATAAAATAGATCGTCATTTACTCTTGAGTTCCTTTATAACTTGCAACGGCCATTTCCAATTTTGATATGCTATTTGCGCTATCCCCGGTGCTAAAATCAAGCCCCATAGCCCAAGCCCCATCGGACCCACAAAGAGCCACAACAGCAATAGGGTTGCCGCTCCGCTAACCAAAGACGGGATAAAGAACGGTATACGGTTATCCGCCATGATAAAGCCCGCTGCGGTCGCGTGGTTCTGCTCCAGCCAACTGATAACTAACATCACCGCCAACATCGCCGTCGGGACAAAATACGTCTTACTATGAATCAATCCCAACGCCCAATCACCCAAAAATATCCAACTCAAGCCCACCCCTACAAACGTGCCTAGCACAATGATTACATTATAAAGGTAACTCTGACGCAGAGCACCCATCTCATTTTGTGCCCTATATTGCGCCAGTTTTGGCGAAATAGATTGATAGTAGATGGTCGAACAACGCACCAACACATCCATCACTTGCATCGTAATACCAAAACAACCCATCTGCTCTAAGGTCAAAAAAGCACTACCGATAAAAATAGACGACTTATTGACGCAGAAACCGCCTAATTGGGTTAGTCCTACCTTCACGGCATTCGGTACAATCGCGCTCAAAATAGGTCGGGCATCTTGCGCGGTTGCGGCATTGAGGTGTTGACGCATCTCCTGCGTAAAAAAGACTTTATACATCATCACCCGGCGGATAATGATGGAAATCAATTGAGCGGATACGATAGCCGTCAAACCGAAACCGGCATAGATGAACGCAATGGCAACGCCCAAATAGATAACCTGACCCAAGATGGTAATCTGCTGATTGCGTTTCACATACCCTTTGCCCAACAATAGAGCATCGTAATAAAGGGTATAAAGGTTATAGCAGTTAATCACCACCAATAGTATCCAGGCAATCAAAGCGTCTTGACAATCCCCGGAATACTTCCGTAAGATATATAGCATGTAGACTGTGCCCGCGGTAGCCATCACCACAAACGTACCCAACGCTATCCAACGATAGAACCGGCGCATCGCCAGTAGCGTTCCTTTAAGCAACGAATAATCTATTTCACAGCTCTTCTCCACATGCTCCACCCCATCCTTTTGCAAACGACTTACGCCGGAAAAAATATAGCTTATGTTACGAGCAAACGTGGGACGGAAACCAAAATCCAAGATCGTTACCAGCATCGCTATCGTTTGGAAAATATTCCAAATACCGACGGTTTCAGCGGAAAACTTATTAAGAATAAATGGCAATAGAATGGCCCAAGAGCCAATCAAAAAAATAGTGGCTGCATAACTCCATGCCACATCTTTTTTACCTATATATTCTACACCTGTCATCTTACGTGCCGCTTATTCAGTTCCCGTTGATATTTAGCCGAAACCTGATTATGTTCCTTAAGCGATTTGGTAAACACATGCGTCCCGCTAAAATCCGGATTGGCGCACATATACAGATAATCCGTCTTCGGGGCATTCAGCACCGCATCTATCGTACTCTTGCGGGTACACCGTATCGGTCCCGGAGGCAGCCCCCGATGCTTATAGGTATTATACGGCGAATCAAACTCCAAATCGCGTTTAAGTACCCTGTGCTTTCCGAAGTCGCGCTCTGCGAACACCACCGTCGGGCAAGCCTGTAACGGGATACGCAACCGAAGACGATTCAAATAAATAGACGCAATCTGCGCGTATTCGCTTTGGTTATTCGTCTCGCTCTCCACGATGGAGGCCAACGTCGCCACCTCACTCTGCGTCAGTTTCTTCTCAGCGGCTTTGGCCTTACGTTCGTCCGTCCAAAAACGCTTATATTCCTTCGCCATCCGGTCAAAGAGCTGGTCCGCCGAACCGGTCCAATACACCTCGTATGTATCCGGCAGGAAAAGCGTGATTGCTGTCTCGGGAGTAAGGCCGTATTTAGCCATATACGTAGCATCGAGCATATGGGAGGCAATAGCCGCTGAATCGAGGAGCAACTGCCGACTCAAATGCTGAGCCAATTGCTCCACCGTCCGTATGTTATACGTAAACGTCAGCCTTACGGGGGTCTCCTCGCCCCTCTTGAGACGACGGACAACCTGCTCAAACTTCTCTTTCTTGCCAAACGTATAATGGCCGGGGCGCACCTGCGTGAATTGCTGTTTCTTGACCTGCTTATTCCAGAAATATTTGGGTGAGAAAGCATAGTCCTCTTGCAAGAGCGAGACCACCGAATCCACCGAGGCCGGAGAGGGGATAAAATATTCCCGCTTCTGCGCATCGCCCCGCATCGTCATATACCCGGGGAAGAAAATCAGTCGGCCGACACCGAAAAGGGCAAGGGCGAGGATGGCTACTTTGACTATTTTACTTATTTTACGCATATATTTCACGCATACGTGTATAAAAAAGCATGCAAAGATACACTTTTTTTTGGATATGTGCAAATTTTTTTGTACTTTTGCACCCGATTTGTGGAAAATTACCGAAATTGAGAAGAAACAAAATGAAAAAAGCGTATTTTTTTGATATGGACGGGGTGCTCGTGAACTCGATGCCCAATCACGCGCAAGCGTGGGCGGAGACGTTAGTAAGGTATGGAATCACCTTTGAGCCCCGCGATTGTTATATCAACGAGGGTAGAACCAGTCGGGATGTCATTCTGATGCTGGCGGAGCAGCAAGGGCTGTTTTTTACCGATGAACAGGTCGAAACCATATATCAAGAAAAGACGAATGCCTATCGCCGTCTCGGCGGAGGGACCCAAATGCCGGGAATGAAAGAGGTGCTCACCTATCTGCATGAGCAGGGGGCACAGATATGGGTTGTGACGGGTGGCGGACAGCCGGATTTGTTCGATCAATTGGAGGGTTTTTACCCGGGCATCTTCCGCAAAGACCGTATGGTCACTGCCTTGCAAGTCCCCATTGGCAAGCCGCGTCCGGAACCCTATCTCAGGGCATTGGAGGGAAGCGGTTGCGCCAAGGAAGACTGCTGCGTCGTCGAGAATGCTCCCTTAGGGATACAAGCGGGTAAGGCCGCCGGTATCTTCACCATCGGCGTGAATACGGGTCCGCTGAAAGATACGGATTTATACGATGGAGGCGCGGATATTGTGCTCAAAGACATGGTTCAGTTATTGGAATATATTCAACGCGAAGTGAAATGATACAGAAAGCTGTTTTTCAAATATCCTGTCCGGATGTCAAAGACTGTCCGTCATCCCCGATGCCGGAGTACGCTTTCATAGGGCGCAGTAATGTGGGGAAGTCGAGTCTGATTAACATGCTGACGCATAACCCTAAGTTAGCGAAGACGAGTCAAAAACCCGGTAAGACGTTGCTCATTAATTTCTTCGAGATCGATGAGCATTGGCACCTTGTTGACCTCCCCGGTTACGGGTTTGCTCAGGCGGGCAAACAGCAGCGCGAGACATTGCGTAAGATGATTGAGCGTTACTGCCTGATGCGCGAGGAACTCATCAGTCTTTTCGTACTGATTGACTGTCGGTTACAGCCACAGGCGATTGACCTTGAGTTCATGCAATGGCTCGGTGAAAACGGCATACCTTTTGCCATCGTTTTCACGAAAGCCGACAAGGTCGGGAAGGGTCGATTGAGTGAAAATATCGACCAATATAAGCGTACGCTTTTGGAGACATGGGAGGAATTGCCTCCTATCTTTGTGACGAGTTCCGAGACCCACCTCGGGGAGGAGGAATTGCTGTCGTATATCACAGAGTTGAATAATAACCTTAAATAACCCATTTTATGAAACGTTGTATCCTTTGTTTATTTCTGTTAGGTTCCCTTCTCTCCTTATATTCTACCACATATACGCGCGTGGGGAGTAAACAGGAGGACTGGTCGGGCACCTACCTTATCGTTTATGAGAAATCGGCTACGCAGGCCTATGTATGGAACTGCGACGATGCTTCCAAGAACTTTACCTCGGTCAGTATGACGACCAATGGTCAAATCGTATCCGACAACTTAGGGGCGTATGAGGTGCAACTGAACAAAGAAGGTAGCGGGCAATATGGTATTAAAGTCATTTCCGGAGATAACCAAGGATATATCGGTTCCAAAGCGAAAAACAACGGCATCACCTTTGGCTTAAATGGAGCGCAAGTCTTTACTTTAGAGAGTCAAAGCCCGTGCGTGATTATCAAGACCAATTCGGGGACGCAGCAACTGCTTTTCCTCTCGTCCGACAACCGCTTCCGCATCTATTACAACAAGGACAAGAAGTGGGGCACCGAGTACAAGCAAGTGTCCTTATATAAGGTCGGCGACGGTCCTGTGCCGCCTGCTGGTAATGCACTGGATATCAACTATGTACAAGCCGATTTCTACGCCTGTGACAGTAAGTTCTCCGGCAGTTATCCGTATTGGAGTGTGGACTTGACTTTGGCTCAGGCAGAGGACGAGGAGGCGGTTCCGATGGTGTGGTTGCAGATTCTCACGTATAGTCAATATTCGATTGCGGGTAAATACCACGCCTCTTGGACGGACGGAAGGGCCGGATATATCCACGCCACCAAGTCTTGCGGTCAAGACTGCTCAGGTGCTTATCTGCCGAGTTCCAAGGCGGAAAGCGGGTATTATGGTGTTGCCATCTGGGATGCCGATTTAGAGATTACGGCGGTGAGCAAGCCGGCAAAACCGAACTATTACACGTATCACATCAATATGCTGATTCAGGACTCGAACAGTAAACGCTGGACACTGGATAAGGATGTGGATGTGTATGGTATCTGGATCGACTGCGACCGCTCGAATCCAAAGAGTCCCCAATATATGGATCCCGTTCCCTTTGCGTTAGAGAGTTCGTCGCACCAATCCGAGAAGGCGACATCGCTCCCCACCCTCAAAGCCAATCCAAAGGTAAAGAAGTTTTTGCAAGACGGTCAACTCATCTTGCAATGGGAGGGACGTCAATTTGATTTCCTTGGAAGAGAAAAATGAAAAACGTGCGCAGAAATGCGCGCGAAAGGCAAAAAACGGCAAAAATTTGCAAATTTATTTGCATATATAAAAAAAAAGTCGTACCTTTGCACGCTTTTTCGCGGAAAAGGCGTTCGCATGGGCGCACTTCTGCACGAGGAGAAAGCTAAACATGTTTAACTATTAACTCTGTTATTATGGCAGAAAATTTATCTCTCCAGAACTTCGACTGGGATGCCTACGAGAATGAATCGAAAGGCGCACAAAACGAAGAAATCCTCGCTAAGTATGATCAAACCCTAAACGCTATCAAGGACAATGAAGTCGTTGAAGGCACGGTAATGAGCATCAACAAACGCGAAGTAGTTGTTAATGTAGGTTTTAAATCCGACGGTATCATCCCCGCAACGGAGTTCCGTTACAATCCCGATTTGAAGGTAGGCGACAAAGTAGAAGTCTATATTCAAACGCAAGAGGACCGCAAGGGTCAACTCGTGCTCTCCCACAAGGAAGCCCGCACGAGCCGCAGCTGGGATCGCGTGAACGAGGCTTGCGACAAAGGCGAGATCGTTAACGGATATATCAAATGTCGCACGAAAGGCGGTTTGATCGTAGACATCTTAGGCATGGAAGCCTTCCTGCCGGGTAGTCAGATCGACGTTAAGCCGATTCGCGATTACGACCAGTTCGTCGGCAAGACGATGGAATTCAAGATTGTGAAAGTCAATCAAGAATACCGGAACGCTGTTGTTTCCCATAAAGCCCTCATCGAGGCGGAGATGGAAGCACAACGCAAAGAGATCGTTACCGGTCTTGAGAAAGGTCAAGTACTCGAAGGTGTGG
>CALCGR010000083.1 GCA_937901025.1 uncultured Bacteroidales bacterium | reverse complement strand
CTGAAGTCCGGGCCACCCGTGCTTTAGCCGGGTATAAAGGCAAGCGTGGGCCATTTGCGATGGCAGCAAATACCGCGTAATAGCGCCAACGGCGCGAGCGGGAGATATAATAAATCTGCGGAATCTGTGAGAGATTTCTTAAATTTTGCAAATAAATTTGCACATATCGAAAAATTTCCGTACCTTTGCACTCTCAAAGCGAATCATAACCCAAAATTATACTTCATATGAACAGACAAACACTATTATTTTGCGCACTGATTGCGCCATTAGTATGGGGTGTTGCTGCACCCTTCCGACCCAAAGCGAAAGACATCGATCCTACCAAACCGTTGAAGATTGTCTTCGAGAATGATGTACACGGTTCCGTGGACCGTTATGAGTACCTCGCCGGATTCCGCGATGCCCTCAAAGATGCCGGATATCCGGTCTTGACCGTATCCGTAGGGGATTTCCTGCAAGGGTCCGCTTACGCGGCTATGTCCAAGGGACAGTTCTGCGTAGATATGATGAACACCGTAGGGTATGACGTGGTCACAATCGGCAACCACGACCTGGACTACGGAGTGGATTACCTAATGAGTATGCGCGACTCGTTGGGACAAACCGCTATGATCTGTGCCAACCTGTTGGACGAGAAAAACCAAGCCTGCCTGCCGGCGTTTACTATTACGAACATCGGCCGCTATCGCGTCGCTTTTGTCGGCGTCCTTACCTCTGCTACCGAACAACTGGAAGCCTATGCCACTTTCGATAAAGACGGAAACCGCCTGTGCTCCTTCTCCAAAGACTCGCTGGTCCAAACCGTGCAGAAAGTGGTTGATAAAGTGCGCTTGGGCAAACCGGACTGGGTCATCCTACTCACGCATATGGGTATCGATCCGCTGGGCGAACACCTGGCCTCTTGGGAACTGCTGGAACAACTGACCGGCGTGGATGTACTCATCGACGGACATAGCCACTCGGTCATTAACTCCGAGATCCAACCGATAGGACAAGACCACCCGGTAGCGGTAGCCCAAACGGGAACCGGACTGGCTTATGTGGGCTGCTTGACCCTGTCGCGCGAGGCGGCTCCTCGCGTCCAACTGTACTCGGCGCAGAACCTCCCGCAAAGTGACAAAGTGCACGAGGCATATCTCAACGTAGTAGCCCTCACCCAACCCCTGCTGGGACGCGTGGTGGGATATACGCCCGTCGACTTAACTACCCTCCACAACGGCGAACGCGCCATCCGTAAACAAGAAACCAATCTCGGAGACTTGGTGGCCGATGCCTATCGCGACCAGATGCATACCGACATAGGATGGGTGAACGGCGGCGGCGTCCGTACGAACATCGTGATGGGCGACATCACCTACGGAAACATCCTGAGCGTATCCCCGTTCAATAACTTTATGTGCGTAGCTCAAGTGACCGGTCAACAACTCATCGACGCCCTGGAGGAAGCTTACCACCAATGCCCCAACGAACTGGGCGCCTTCGCCCAAATAAGCGGCATCCGCTGTAAGGTGGATACTACCATCAAAAACCACTTGGACTGGGACGCTAATAACGGCCTGCTTATCACCGGCGAACGCCGTGTGTTTGACGTGGAAGTGATGAAGAACGGACAATGGCAAGCCCTTGATCTGAACGCTACCTATACCCTCGCCGCCACGGACTATGTGGTGTACGAAGGCGAGTCGCGCGGACTGAAGAACGCTAAGATCATCAACGATAAGATGCTCACCGACACCGAGTGCCTGCAAAACTATATCATCAACTCCTTGCAAGGCTCTATCCCGACGCAATACAATAAGGCACAAGGACGAATCTTGTTCTGTGGCCGCTGATAACTCTACAAAAATAACTCTACAAGAACTGCCCCGTTAACGATTCGGGGCAGTTTTTTATATCCTCTAAGCTGCCCGTCGCTACCACTTTTCCTCCCCCGGAACCGCCCTCCGGACCCAGGTCAATGAGGTGGTCGCACTGCCGAATGACATCGAGGTTGTGCTCAATGATAATGACCGTATTCCCCTTATCCACGAGTTGACGCAGCACGCCCATCAATATCTTAATGTCCTCAAAATGCAGTCCGGTCGTAGGTTCATCGAGGATATAGACGGTCTTACCCGTCGAGGGCCTACTCAGTTCCGAAGCGAGTTTGATCCGCTGACTCTCACCCCCGGATAACGTCGTGGCCGATTGACCGAGTTTGATATACCCGAGTCCTACCGACTGTATCGTTTTAATCTTCTTGAGTATCGTCGGCTGCGCCTCAAAGAACTCCACCGCCTGGTCAATCGTCATATCCAGTACCTCGGCGATGTTCTTGCCCTTATACCTCGCCTCTAACGTCTCGCGGTTGTAGCGTTGCCCGCCGCATACCTCGCACGGCACCATCACGTCCGGCATAAAGTGCATCTCGATGCGCTTATACCCGTTGCCGGAACACTCCTCACACCGACCCCCGTGATTATTAAACGAGAACCTACCCGGTTTCCATCCGCGAACGCGCGCCTGCGGCGTAGCGGCAAAGAGCGTCCGTATGTCCGTAAACACCGACGTATAGGTCGCGGGATTACTGCGGGGACTGCGTCCGATGGGCGCCTGGTCCACCGCGATGACCTTATCGATATACTCCAGCCCGCTCACGCTGTCGTAGGGCAGCGGCTCTTGCAGCGAGCGGTAGAAATGATGACTCAGGATGGGGTAGAGCGTCTGATTGATCAGCGTCGACTTTCCCGAACCCGACACACCCGTCACTCCAATCATCTTCCCGAGCGGGAAACTCACATCGATGTTCTTCAGGTTATTCCCCCTGCACCCCTTCAACTCTAAACTATTTAAACTCTCAACTTTCAACTTTCCATCTAGACGGCTTCTTTCAACTTTCCACTTTAAACTTTCAACTGAATGGCGCAAGTATTGCGCGGTAAGGGTATCGGCCTTGATTAGTTCCTCCGGCGTCCCTTGGAACACCACTTCCCCTCCTAATCGTCCGGCACGGGGTCCTATATCTACGATATAATCGGCTTGCCGCATGATCTGCTCATCGTGTTCTACCACGATGACGGAGTTGCCCATGTCTCTTAGTTGCTTAAGCGACTCGATGAGGCGTTGGTTATCGCGCTGATGGAGTCCGATACTCGGCTCGTCGAGGATATACAGCACATTCACAAGGCGAGAGCCTATCTGCGTAGCGAGCCTTATGCGTTGGTGCTCGCCGCCACTGAGGCTATCACTGGAGCGGTCGAGACTGAGGTAACTGAGGCCGACGTTGAGCATAAACTCGAGGCGCGTGCGTATCTCCTTCACAATCGGCGCCGCTATCGCCGCCTGCATCGTCGTCAATCCTCTTTCCTCATTCCTCATTCCTTTTTCCTCATTCCTATTTCCTTTTTCCTCAATCCTCAATCCTCTTAGGAACGCATACAGCGTTCCGATATCCATATGGGTGAGGTCGGCGATGGATTTATCCGCCAACTTATACGACAGCGCCTCTTTATTCAGTCTCTTTCCCCCGCACTCCGGACAAGTAACCGTCCTCAATCCTCTTTCCTCATTCCTCATTCCTTCTTCCTCATTCCTATTTCCTTCTTCCTCCTCATCAGAGGACTGATACGTAAGCAACTGTTCATACCAGTTATCCGCCCTAATAATCCTGTCAAACTCGTCTCCTCCATCCTCAATCCTCAATCCTGATTCCTCATTCTTTATATATCCCAATCCCTTGCACGTCGGGCACCAGCCCGAAGGGCTATTGAACGAGAACGTATGCGGTGCCGGTTCGGGATAACTCATCCCCGTGGTCGGACACATTAAATTGCGGCTGTAATAATGCAATTCCTCATTCCTCATTCCTTTTTCCTCATTCCTATTTCCTTTTTCCTCATTCCTCATTCCTTTTTCCTCATTCCTCTCCCCCCATATCTCCATCGTCCCGTTCCCCTGGGTCATGGCTTTATCGATGGACTGTTTCAGTCGGTCCGTCTCCATCGTCTCGGGATTGGCGAGTCGGTCGACCACCACCTCTATCGTGTGGTTCTTATACCGGTCGACCTTCATCCCGAAGGTCAGTTCGACGACCTCCCCATCCACGCGGACGCGGGAGTAGCCTTTCCTTCGTAGCGTATCGAAGAGTTCTTTATAGTGTCCCTTGCGGTTATTGATGACGGGGGCGAGCAGGAGTATCCGTTGTCCGGCATAGTCGCGACGGATGATGTCGAGGATCTGCTCGTCGGTGAGTCTTACCATCTTCTCGCCGCTCGCCCAGGAGTAGGGTTCGGCGGCGCGGGCGTAGAGCAGGCGCAGGTAGTCGTACACTTCCGTTACGGTGCCTACCGTGGAGCGCGGGTTGCGGCTCGTGGTTTTTTGGTCGATGGAGATGACGGGGCTGAGGCCTACGATCTTATCTACGTCGGGACGCTCGATCGTACCGATATACGCACGGGAGTATGCGGAGAAAGTGTCGATATACCGTCGTTGGCCTTCGGCGTAGATGGTGTCGAAGGCGAGGGAGGACTTACCGCTCCCGCTCAGGCCGGTGATGACCGTCAGTGTGTTGCGGGGGATACTTACGTCGATGTTCTTGAGGTTATTGACCCTCGCCCCGTAGACCTTAATATGTTTCGCCGACTTTGCCAATTTTTTTTGGTTGTTTTTTGCCTTTTTTCGAATGAATTTGCAAAGATACTACTTTTTTCTGACTTGACCAAATATTTTCCTCGTTTTGTACCAAAAAACACAAAAATATTTGGCAGTTTGGAAAAAAAACATTATCTTTGCGGTCAAAACAAAACAGCAATGAACCACAAAGTTTTTCTTCTTCTTTTTTTTCTGCTCCTTGTGACTTGCGTGAGCCTTCCATCGCGAGCGGAAGAGTCTTCTTTTTATTCTTTGCCTAAGGGGGCTTTTGTATCCGGAACATCCCTTTCCGGTGGGCTCCTTCCTGCAGAAATCTATGCTCCTTATTCCCCCGAGGGGAAAGTAACTTATTCGTCTACGACCGGTGCCGGGGATTGGTATGCGGGATCCTGGGTGGCAATAAATAGCGAGTCATATACACACGATGTTTCTATGAAAGGCAAGTACCATATACCTCAACTCAAACAAGATGGAAAAATGAATTATCAATATGGTGCGACAGGCCAACTATATAATGCTAATTTATGGTTAAAAGTAGGTGATTCGGAGATGCACTATATGACACCGGCAAAACTGAGGTGTGATTTAGCGCAAGGGGAAGATGGAATTGCGCTATCAAGAACAACTTCATACGGGACAGAGAAGTATGATGCAATGGGGTTGTATTTTAATAATTCTGATGTGATGTATATCGATGGTATCAATATCCCCATTTGTGCTTATAAAGATAATCAAACAATGAAAGATATGTTCCCCACGGAGGGTGCTCACGTCGTCGTCAATATCTATAAGGCTACCGCCGTCGGAGGTAAGACAAATAACGCAGCGGATAAGACAAAATCTTTATGGACAGGCATATTAACAAAGGAGGATTGTTTGGAACATTCAGATAAGAATCGAGGTGCTCTTAATAAGACTTTTGCTACTCCGATTAGTATTAATGGTCCGTTTGTAATAGAACTGAGTGATATGAAAAATAGCGGTTGCGATTTTTGTGTTATGATTGCACAAGAGAGGGAGAACTGCAATTATTGGGGATATGTTATAAATAAAGAGGGTAAAGAAGCCTATTTTCCTAGTTATACTTTGGCTATTTCCGTGCATGCGATGTTCCCGGTACTTTATCCCAAAGAGGGAGAGTCGATGGATATAACTTTTCCGGCGGCCGGAGTTAATAAGGATATAGGGATTCGTCCCACCCGCACTACCTATGCCAATTGTCAATATGCATCCGATAGTGGTTGGGTTATTACCAAACCGGATTATGTTTCGTTAACCTGTATCAAAGACGAGGATTTTACTACGTGGAACTTCTCGGCAGAGGCGAACAATACGGCTACTGTTCGCCAAGGACAGGTGGTGCTGAATTTCCGCGGCAAGACTCTTACGTATAACATTACGCAAGAACCGATGTGGAAGGTTTATTCGCGCACTGTTCCCAAAGACCATTGGGGAACCATTTGCTTGCCTTGGCAGTCGACCCAACTGGAAGGCGGAACGTTTTATGAAGTACAGGGAACCAAAGACCCGGAACAGGGCATCGCATTAACGCCAATCGACCAATTAGTAGCAGGAAAACCCTATGTGTTCAAAGCGACGGCAAATCAAATTAATGTGACTTATGATCCCGCCACAGAAGTCAATGCTGAAGTAGAGGGGAACCATATTTTCGGTTCGTTCACGGAGTGTCCCGTTCCTAGCGGAATGTATATCCTCTATAATGACCTACTATATATCACCTATGGGTCGAATGCAATTGATGCTTATCGGGCCTATTTTGATGTTGATGGGATGGGGCTTTACAATCCGGCGAGCGCTCCGGCAAGGACGGTCTTCATGGGTGGACGTCAATCGCCAACGGATATAGACACTATCCACACTCCTCCATTCACTATCCACAAAGTTTTGGAGAACGGACGATTGGTGATAATCAAAAATAATAAAAGGTATAACACTCAAGGAATAGAATTGTGAAAAAAGAATATATAACTCCCCGGTCAAATTGTGGGGAGATGCTCCTGCCGGAGATGATGGATACGTTTTTAGGAATCGCCACGCATAGCGGTGGCAGTAAGCCGGTAGAGGCCCCACCGATGGTGAAGGGGGCGTGATTAATAAAATATTGGTAGGTGTGGCGAAAATGCAGGTAATTACTAAAATGTTAGTATTTAATTTGCATATATCAAAAAAAAGTAGTACCTTTGCAGCGATTTTGAAGAATTACCTTAAATCCATCGCAATACGTGGTGGATTTTTGTGTAAATTATTAAACATATGAAAAAAGTATTTTTGGCACTGATGGCTGTTGCCGCCATCGCGTTAACAGGGTGTAAGCCAAGTCCGGAACCACAACAAGATGAGTACACTCCCATCCACTCGATGGGCGCGCCGGTAACCAACCCTACAAATGCACAACTGTGCAAAGCCCCCAATGCGGAGCAAACACTATCGTCCTTGCGCCGTGTTTCCGATCTGTTCTATTACATGGACTTTGCTTCTGATCTTTCCTTCCCAACGCTAATTGACGCCGACTTGCGCACCAACAAGGCGGTTAATGATGCAATTAACGAGTTGTGGTTCAATCCTGCCGGATATGAGGATCCGTTTGACGAAGAACATCCCTCTTGCTCCGGATTTATTTGCTTCAACGAAGCCGGCGAACTGCTTTTCGGACGAAACTTCGACGGCGCAGGCGGTCCTATGTGTATGGTTTTCAACAAGGTGAACGGAACCTACGACTATATCCAACTCACCGCTCCTAATTACAATTCCAAATTGTATAACGGAACCACCAAACAACGTGAGAATGGGGATGGTATCCTCTCCGATGGCACCACTTCCCTTCACCGCTTGCTGCGTCAACCGGTGGCGACGATGGATGGTATGAACGAACACGGTTTGTGCTTTGGCGCTTTCCAGTTGCCCGTATTTAGGGAAGACACTGACAAAACGCATGGACCAAGACGTGTGGAGCAAAAAAGCGGGAAAAAGGCCATCAACTCCAGCCTGATGCACAACCTCATCTTGAGCGAATGTAAGACGGTGAAAGATGTGGAGAAGTTCTTGAGAAAGCACGATTTCGTGGCTACACACCCCTCTCTCAATGTCCATTGGATGGTAGCCGATGCCACCGGCGACTACGCTGTGTTTGAGTATTGGGAAGACTCTCTCTACGTGCTTCGTGCAAAAGACAGAAATGATATTGTTCATTTGACTTCTCGCGTCGTTCCTTACGAATATAACAGTATTGAGAATTACTACTGCAATCCGACAGCCACCTTCAATTATTTGACCGATAGGTGGCAGAATATCTATAGCAGCAAGGTACGTGTGAATCATTTGATGATGTCCTATAAGCCCGTAATGAACGAGATGGATGCCCTACGTTGCTTACAGGAAGGCTCGTTCGGTGTGGAGATGTTGGGTGACGTAACCAACTGGTCGTGTATTTACAATACCAAACAACGCACGATCCTCTTCTGCATGCGTAACGATATGTCCAAAATCTATAAAGTGGACTTGAAGAAAGAATTATAATTAACAATTATTACTAACAATTAAAAATTACACAAAAATGAAAAAAGTTTTTCTGGCACTGATGGCTGTAGCCGCCATCGCGTTAACAGGTTGTAAAGACAACAACAACAACGAACCCGAACAAACTCCGGAAGCCCAAGTCAAAATGCAAGCAGCAAAAGATGCTCTCGGTACCGACGGAGATGCTTTCCTTGCAAAAATGAAAGAGATCGGTTTCGCTTTGGAACAGGGTAGCGAATCTATGTATAAAAAAGGCAACGAGTTCTGCTATATCATTGTCAATGATAGTATCGTTACACGTGTCGCTTTTTATACTAAAACCGACGATGCTAATTTTGAAGCAGTTAGAAATTATTTCGCAGAATATGAGACTGCTTGTGCCAAACTATTCCCCGACAATTTTAAAGGAAGTTGTATTCTTAAGGATTCCGGAGCCTTCTTTAATGATAAGGAAGAAGCACAATTCTTAAACTATGTAAAAATGAGTCTCAAGCCTGAGATGTTTACATCCGATGAACATTCATGCACCGGCGAATCTAAGAGTGGCAACGCAGAAAGAACGCTCTTTCTTGTTAAAGACGAGGGCGAATGGCTGTGCCGGATTTATGTTGATTCAGAGCGTGATTAATTGCCCTATTGTTTAAAACACTACCCTTCCGTGAGGATTGGTTGTGTTTTTTTATCATTTTGGAAAAAAAATTGTGTATGTCGGAAAAAAAGTGTACCTTTGCGCGATTTTTTGCATGAGGCAATAAATTATAACTCAATTATAACTCAATAACTTAAAAATTTATCTCGTATGAAAAAATTTTTCTTATTTGTTGCAGCTGCTATGACAGCTATGACAATGAGCGCAGCTTACTCGCTCAACAATCCTGTAGGCGCTGATGGCCGTTACATCGTTAAGTACGATCTCAAAACGAACTCTTTCGCTACCGCTAACGACATGAAAGTGAATGAGACTTTCGTTTTTGCAGTGGATGTAACCGGAACTTGGTTAGAGACTTTCCTCAATGGTACTCCTACTGCTGAAGGAGCACAACGCGGTTTGGCTATCAACAAGTGGACCAGCCTTGGTGACGTTAATGGTGACACCAACCGTATGAAACGCATCTCCGGTAATATCTGGGGTATGACGGTTAACTATTGGCAAATCGCTACCGGTGACTTCAGCAATGCCCTCATGAAGGACAGTACCCTCTATGTTTCCGGTCAAATCTTCGGTTTTGAATACACCGCAGAAAACCCGGGTGCCAATTGGTGGATGTGGGAAGATCAACTCGTTGACGTTACTCTGGCAGAGGGTTCCGACTGCCTCTTCGCATCCGCTCTTTCTACTG
>CALCGR010000082.1 GCA_937901025.1 uncultured Bacteroidales bacterium | reverse complement strand
GATTGTGAGCAAGCTCCCATCCTCTAAATAAATCAATAGTAGGTGCAGCCTCGCTTCGTTTCCCTTCGCTCACCTGCCGTGTCTGCTATCGCATCCACAATAAGGGCTTATTAGCGGTTTTATTCCACAGAGCCTCTTGTTTCTCGTTTCTTGTTCTTTCTCTTCTGCCCCCGCTCGTCGGGGAGCCCCTCGTATCTTCGATTTCTCCCCTTGCCGCGGGGCGCTCCCCTTCGTCGTGAGGTTAATTAATAATTCTAATTATGCTTTTATCATCTAGCGATGGGGAGTTAAAGTTGATGAGTAGGCCTAATTTCTTCCCCGTTAGTCGTAAGTAGGATAATAACTGCTTCTTATGTAAGTCCGTCAGTGTATCTACGGATTTTAGTTCTATGATTACCTGATCCTCTACCAATAGGTCCATCTTTAGGTCGTTCCCTATCTCGTGCCCGTTGTATAGGATGGGGATGGCTACTTCGCGCTGCACCTTGTATCCGGCGTCCAGGAGTTCGTAGTATAGCGCCTTTTGGTATAGGCTCTCTAATAATCCCGGACCCAGTGTGGCGTGCACCTTAAATGCCGCACCCCGTATCGCATATGTCAATTCATTATCCGTCATAATCTTCTTTTTTGTCTCTCACAGATAGTTCTTATTTGTTGTTTTCCTCACATCTGTGTAATTTCTCCTCAATAATTTATTATTACACCGCGCTTTGCACGTTTTTTCTCTCACATCTGTGTAATTTCTGCCCAATAATTTTATTATTGTGTTGGTAACAACACGGGATGTTCCCTCGTATCTGTGTAATATCTTGCCCGATAATTTATTATTACAGCGCGCTTTGCGCGGTGTGGACGGTGAACGTTAGTGAATCGTCCTTTTACTTTTTAGTTTTTGTTAGGTTATGGGAGCTTGCTCACGATAACATAACGAAAATAAAAAGGAATAATAAATTAATATATCAATCCGTGCAATCTGTGCAATCTGTGAGAGATCTCCGTTCCTCAATCCTCAATCCTATCATACAACTCCGTCCGTGTCGGGTCAATGGCCGTCAGTACGTCGTAAACCCGTTTTTTCTCTTCTTGCGTTCCTTCGCTAAAGATATTCACGAGTTCGTCCGCTTTAGCGTCCATGAACGTGTTCACGGCGTAGGTAGCCGGGCGGGCGCGGTTGACGTCTCTTAGCACCGCAATGTCTTTGGCGATGCGGGCGCGACCGTTGGCTACGTTCGTGCTCATCTCGTCCAGTCCTAACCGATGGTAGGTGTAGTAATACTCCCGATAGGGCTTAAAAGCGTCATCCATCAGGTTATTCATCAGCGCATAGCGGTTGCGGTTACTGTCAAACGCTTTCCAACCTTTCTGTTCGCTATCCGTCATCCCCTGTCCTTGACACCGTGTACAGATCTGTTCGCAGATTTGGAAATACGGTGTTCCGCCTAACTTCTCGTAGGAGTCGCAGTCGTGACCAATGATCAGGTACGCGTAATATCCCAGTAGCGACGCCAGGTTCGTGGTGTAGTTCGTTCTGTCGTAGATGATCTGGTCATAGTCCTGGTACATAAAGCAGAAGTTCACGTCCTTGAAGTTCATCAGCGGCGAGTTATAACTCGTTCCGTAGATGGGACGGTTGCTCTGTATCTGCAAGTCGCAGGTGTATAAGCCGTCCTCGCCTACCGAGCGTACAATCAGCATAAAATTACACTCAATCCGTTCTGCCTCGGCAAAGGTCATGTTCGTCCACCGTGTGGTGTTCAGGCACTCCTGGATGGACTGCTTGAGATGGTCCATCACCGAGGTGTTCGCACTCTGCACGGCATCGTAGTTCATCGTCACGTTGCACCGCAACTCCTGTGCGTTCGTCGCCACAGCTAAGCCTAAAAACAATATGATCAATATTTTCTTCATAATCTTCAATCCTTTTTCCTCAATCCTATTTCCTCAATCCTCAATCCCTCCTCCGCTCGTCGGGGCGTTTCGTCGCCCCCAATGGGGTCCCCGGGAAGTACCACTTTCTGGGGAGAGGAGGAATC
>CALCGR010000081.1 GCA_937901025.1 uncultured Bacteroidales bacterium | reverse complement strand
TAAAAACACTCAATAATAAAATAAATTTTATTTTTTTGCTCTAAAATTTGCTCATTCCAAATTTTTGTTGTATATTTGCAGTCGATTTCGTGACAGTTGTGTTACGAGAACATAAAAAAATAGGTAAAAATTTGCCCTCCCCAGAAATGGGGGGGGGTAAATTGTTGATATATAGTAAGTTACAAAACAACAATAATTATTAACTTAAAATTAAACGTATGAAACATTACAATCAACCGGAGACTATGGTTCTCCAAGTCATCAACAGCAGCATTGTCTGCGTCAGTCCCGGACCGGTGTATTCGCCTACAGGTTCCCTTGGCACAATGAGCAACGGATCGGTACAATTGGGAACAATGAGTACTACCGAATCAAGTTCGTATTAGTAAATTTTATTAACCAACAAATAGTAAATAAGTTATGAAAAAAATTATGTATCTCGCAGCTGCGTTGTTAGTACTCGTGGGCTGCAACAAGAATTCGCAAGAGGCGAAAGAGAACGCTCCCGCTAATTATGGGACTATCACCGGAACGATTGAACTTCCGCAAACACCTAACAAGATTGTTGCCCCCGATGGTTGGAAGGCTAAGACCGAGGCATTTAAGATGCAATGGGAAGGCTCGGATAAAATCTACATCTACAACCAGTCCGAATGCAAGGAACTCACCGTAGAATCCATTGATGCCCAAACAGGTAACGCAACCTTCGCAGGCGAGTTGCTTACAGATATGACCAGTTACAATGTGGCATACGGCTATAACCCCAAAGCAGGTACAACCGCTTTTGCAGTAGATTATATCGCAAATAACTATCGTCCCATTGCAGCCGGCACAGGTGAGTACAATATTTTCACTATCGATAAGTTCGGTCCTGTTATGGGTCTCAAACTCCAAGGAACAGCACAAGTCAAGAAGATTGAAGTGGTTGCATTGAAAGGCGATGCTGCCCAAGCCACTTATACAATGACTCTGGGAACGGCTATTGCGCTGAACACCGAAACGCCAACAACGGTTTATTTCCCCTTGAACGATTTAGGCGATGCTGATAAGTTGGAAGCGAAGTTCTATCGGGGAAGCAATGCATTCAAGACACAAGCATTTGTTACCCTTCCTGCAAAAAACATTGTTACCACCTATCCCACAATAGAAGCTGACCCCTACAATGGTCACGAATATGTTGACCTTGGTTTGCCAAGTGGTATAATGTGGGCAACTTGCAATGTAGGTGCTACCACAGAAGAAGAATATGGCGATTACTTCGCTTGGGGTGAGACGGAACCTTATTACGACGATATTCAAGCTTATTTAAGTAGTGGGGCGGAGAGTCCTATAATTTGGAAAAGCGGCAAAGAAAATGGTTATAGTTGGGCATCTTATTTTGATAATTCTACAACAAAGTACAATAACAACGGAGGCAGAACCACTCTTGAAGCAATTGATGATGTCGCTTGTCAAAAATGGAAAGGTGCTTGGCGTATGCCGACCAAGGCAGAATTCGAAGAATTGATAAATCCTGAGAACTGCAAATGGGAGTATAAAGAGGACTACAATGGCACAGGTGTGAATGGTTGTCTTTTTACAAGTCTAAAAGAGGGTTATGAGGGTAATTCCATCTTTTTACCCTTGGGCAGCGTCATCTATGATATAGATCAAGAATTTTATACACTTATTTCTGGCAGAGGTTTCCATGGTTTTTATTGGTCTCTTTCGCTCGATCATGAGTACTCGTCTTTGGCGTACTGCCTTACCTTCAATAGTGATGATGAGTGGACTATAAAGTGTGATGACCGCAACAATCGCACCAGCGGACAATCTGTTCGCCCCGTCTGCGACTAATATCTCCGGACTATTTAATTGTCTAAATACACGACCGCTTCGAGCATCACTCGGAGCGGTTTTTTTGTGCCGGAAAATCCGGATAGCCCGGAACGCTGCGCTAGACCGGGAGACGCGACTATAAGAAACGAGAAGCAGATGGGAGCGCCCCGCGGCAAGGGAAGATAAACAATGCGCTATGCTTCCCGACGAGCGGGCGAAAAAAAAGAACGCCGGAAAGGCGTCCTATTGGGTGGAGTCAGGGGCTCGAACCCTGGACACTCGGAACCACAATCCGATGCTCTACCAACTGAGCTAAAACCACCATTTAGATCCCGTATGAACGAAATCGGGTGCAAAGGTACAACAAATTTTTGAATTGTGCAAATTTTTTTGCAAAAAAAACCAAAAAAAAGACGAAAGAGATTAGAAGTTTGCCTTACTGATCTCGAAGTACGCCTGCGGATGAGCGCAAACGGGACATTTCTCGGGAGCCTCGGTACCGACCACGA
>CALCGR010000080.1 GCA_937901025.1 uncultured Bacteroidales bacterium | reverse complement strand
AATGCCGATACGAAAAGCAGATAGACCGGCAGTCGGGCGGAACAACTCATAAACGGAATCATGAGCATTGTCAGCGTCCGATCCTTTGGGTTCTCAATGCTGCGCGCATCGATAATCGCCGGTACATTGCATCCGAAACCGACAATCATCGGCACAAACGACGAACCATGCAACCCTAACTTATGCATCAGTTTATCCATAAGAAAACCGATGCGCGCCATATACCCGGAATCCTCCAGGATAGAGAGTAACACAAAGATAATGCAGATATTCGGTAAAAAAGACAGGATAGCTCCCACCCCTTGAATAATGCCGTCAATAAATAGGGCCGACAACCACCCTTCGGGTAAAACCGTATGCAGATAGGAACAGAGGGCAAAGATTCCGCTGTTGATCCAGGCTTGAGGATACGACCCTAAACGGAAAGTGACGTCAAACACGAAGTAGAGTACGACCACCATTATGACATACCCCCACACCCGATGCGTCAATATCTTATCAACACTCCTCATGTGACCCTGCTGGGGCTCAAACCCAGAACCTTCAGAACCGGAATCTGACACTCTATTCAATTGAGCTACAGGGCCTATTTTATTTTCTACAGTGTTTACACTCGCCGTAAACGAAGATCGTAAAATGCTCGGGAGTGAAATTCGAGTATTTACGTAACCTCACGGCATTGGTAATCGCCAAATCTTTAAACTCGGACTCGCGCCCGCATTTTTTACAAATCAGTCGCAACCGATTCGTATGCGTCGTGATCACCTCGTACTGCGCCTTACTCCTCGTCTTGCGCTCCAACAGGTGGATTATACCGATCTTCTCAAAGAGCGATAGACAGTTATACACCGTGGCTTGACTGATGCGCTTGACCGCCGCAGCGGCAATCACCTGCATCGGCTGAAACGGTTGCGGCAGACTGCAAACAATCTCCAACACCGTCTCCCGCTCCATCGTATGCCTTAGTTTCTGTTCCCATATATACGCATTGAGCACACGAAGCGAAGCCTTATATAAATCGTGTTCTGCCATCAGATCTTCTTCGCGTACGCTCTCCTACGCTTATGCTGCTTATAGTCAAAGTACTTGAAGTTCTCCAACACTAAGTTATTATCCTCCATCATCGAGGTCGTCTCTACACGCTTAATACCGTATTTCTTATAATTCGGCAACTGCTTCATAAAGATAAGCGAGTTCACGCCCTTCCCCTGATAATCCGGCCGTACCGCAATGAGTAGCAAGTCAAACGTCTCTATCTTTTTCGCGTGCAAGGCCTTCAACACCCCGATCCAACCAAACGGGAATAGTCTTCCCTTACACTTTTTCACCGCTTTCGATATATCCGGCATCCCTACGCCTACCCCTACAATCTCATCCTTCTCGTTCACCACAATCGACACAAAATCGAAGTTCACCAGCGGGAAATATGCATCGCGATAATACCGCTTCTGCCTATCCGTCATCGGCTGGAAATTATATAACTTCTGATAAGCGGAGTCCAGCACATCCATAAACGTCATCCCATATTTGCTCACCAATTCCTTGGTATTCTTCACCGGATCAATATGCACTTTCGATCTCTCCTCTACAATCTTACTCATCTTCACCAGCCGCTCCGGCAATTCGTCCGGCGGGGTGATCTGATACTCAATCCAGTCGTTCTCCTTCTCGAGTCCGTAGTTCTCCAAATGCCTTTGATAGTACGGGAACGTATATAACGACGCTACCGGTGCCAAGTACTCAAAACCTTCAATGAGCAACCCCTCGTAATCCCAATCCGTAAACCCTACGGGACCATTGAGAATCTCCATTCCCCGTGCCTTACCCCAGGCGGCTACGGCGTCTAACAACGCCTTGCTAACGCGCTCGTCATCGATAAAATCAATCCACCCGAACCTCACTTTCTTCTGTCCCCAACGCTCATTGGCTACGCGATTGATGATACCGCAGACACGCCCTACGGGCGCACCGTTCTCGTAAGCCATATATAGCACGTGGTCGCAGACCTCAAAGGAAGGGTTGTGCTTCGTATCAAATGTGCGCATCTCATCCGCTACGATATGAGGGCAGAAGTATTCGCAATCCTTGTACAAGTCGTTGCCGAAAGCAATGAACTGTTTCAACCCCTTACGGGTCACGATTTCCTTAATCTCAATAGCCATAGGTCTTGATTTTTTTATTTTGCGGCTGCAAAAGTACTACTTTTTTTTCATATATGCAAATTTTATTTGCAATTTGCTCTAAAAAAATTTTTTATAAGCTATATACCTCTTCGCCCTCAAAGAACGTCTTCACCACTTTCGTTTCCGCAATCTTCGTTACCGGACAGGTCAACACATCTTGATCGGTAAGGATAAAGTCCGCATATTTGCCTACCTCCAGACTGCCGCGTTCGTTCTCTAAGAATAACTGCTTCGCCCCGTGAAGCGTAAGGGCTTGCAAGGCTTGCTCCCGAGAGAGGAGTTCGGCCGGCCACCAAGGATCCTCCACGGTGAGATCCAACAACCCCAATACTGCTATCTGCATCACACCGAACGGACTGTCCGGACTACCCGACAAAGCCGGGAAATCGGTAGAGGACGTCACCGGAATACCATACTTGAAATACGAACGCATCGGATACGTCTCCTCCTCCATTCCTTCCGGTACTAACTTCATCTTACGCATCATCGAAGGTGCTCCTCGGAATAACCGGTGCCATAGCATGCCACTGGTGGCGTAGATGTTGTGGTCCGCCATCCGCTGCCAATCCTCACTCATCACGTTCCTTACGTGCACAATCGTATTGCGTTTCTCATCTTGTCCTCCCTTCACAAAAGCGGAAACAGCCAAGTGTACCGCTGCATCCCCCATCGTATGGATGTGCATCGACAACCCTTCACCATTGGCTCTGCGGGTGATATCCGCCACCTCGTCTTCGCTCCAGTTCACCAATCCCTGGTGACCATCCGGATAACAGCGGGACACAAACCCCGTACCCCCTTCTACCGTACCATCAATAAAGAGTTTAATCCAATTTGGCAACACGTGCTTGGATTGATACTGCTGCTCTACCTTGGCCTGCTGCATATTCGTCGGGATATCGGCCCAACTCTCAATCTCATGACTCATACCAAAGATAAAACGCAACCCTTTCTCTTCATCCATCTTCTGAGCAGCCTTATATAAGTTACTATTATAAAAATAGTTACTCCAGCCATCCATATAAATCGTATATCCCTCCGCCAGCAGATGGTTCTGTATCAGCTCAATCGTCTGCTCTGCCACCGACATCGGGAACAACCCCTCGTTGTCCAACTTCGACCTTACATACGTTCCGGCTTGCTCCAAGAGCAGTCCCGTCGGAGTCCCGTCCGCCGCCATCACAATCTCACCCCCGCGGATATCCTTTCCCCGCTTCAGCACCTTGCCGTCTTTGTCCATAATCCCGGCAATCTCTAAGCACCGCGTATTGACTACCCCCTTGTGCCCTTCGGCGTCCGCCATATAAATAGGTATATCCGTTGCTATGGCATCTAACTCCTGACGGGTCGGTACATTGTCCTTGAAGAAGATGTAGTTCCACCCGAACCCGAAGGCTACCGGGATATGATTCTTCTTTGCCTTCTCTACCGCCTCTTTGAATTGCGTCAAGAGCACCGCGCGGTCCGTGATGCTTTCGTCAATCATCTTACCTACGATCCCTAAACTATACCCCATCAGGTAATGCGCGTGACCATTCGTACAGGTGGGCATGATAAGCCCCTTATCGGTATAATCGATAACTTGCGTGTCGGCCGTTATATGTTTTTGTGCCTCTTCCTTACTGCCGACAAAAACAATCCGTTTGTCCTTCACCACCATCGCTTCTGCCATCTTATACTGATCCGACCCCCGCTGCGAAGCATCTACTTGCGCCGTGTATATCTTACCATACACAACCATATTTCCTTTTTCTTTACTCATAGTTTAATGATTATTCTTTCACAACAATGTCTTCTACAATCGTTCCGAAGTCTTGCCATTGCGGCATCTGCTCGTAAAGGGCTTTGGTCCCCTGCGGAACGTGCAAGGTAGCCGCCTTCGGCCCTTGCCAGTTACCTAAGGAGCGGAACATCTGCTGGAACATATTGTCCCCCGACGGTATATCCGCTTTTTTGGTCCACGACACATAGATATCCAATAGGTTCTCGCATCCCTCAAAGGCTCCCATACTCAGCGTCGTAACGGTAGAGGGAATCGTCATCTTCTTAATATGCGTACTCGCCTCAAAAGCCAGTTTACCAATCTCGGTCACCATATACGTGGTGTCATTCTTAGTCACCAGACTCGGGATGACATACACCGAATCACTGTAGAACTTACGGGCAATGACCCTAACCGTCGGAAGGCGGTCGCTGTTCACCTCGTAACGAATACCATTCACCGTGAACTTTTGACCCCTTACAAAAACCCATCCGGAGGCCTTCAAGAAAGCAACTGTATCTACTTTCGTTACTTCCACTACCTCCACCTGTTTCTCCTCTACGGGTTTGGGTTGGAACAGAACCGCTCCGCCTACCTTAAACCCGTTCCACGGCGCGATGTCCCGATAATAATCCTTCGTTCCATTGGGTATATGCAACTCCACCCCGGCAGGACCCTGGTCCTTACCAATCGACGCAAATGCCATCTCATCTACGGTAGGCAACTTGTCTCCTTTTCCCCACGGGATGGTGATGTCCACCAGATTCGTGCACCCGGCAAAAGCGTAGTTCCCAATATGATTCACCGACTTAGGCAACGCAATCGAACGCAATTCCGTACAATAAACAAAAGCCCTCTCGTCTATCGTTCGGAGTGTGGCGGGCAACGAAACCGAAGTCAGTTTTGCTGCAGTATAGAACGCCCCCGACCCGAGTGCCGTCACCGTATACGTATCCCGTGCGTCCTTGACCGTAGCGGGAATCGTGCAAGAAGTGCCGCTATACTCTTGCCGCGCCACCGCCACTTCGCGGGGTTCGGTAGAGATGACTTCGTACGGGATTCCTTCCGCCTCAAACTGGTCGCCTACCTTCGCGTGGGGAGGAATACCGCCAATCACGAAATCTTCCCATACAGGACTGTTGCGATAGGTCTCCTCCATCGCTTTCGGGGTGTGTAACTCAACCGCTACAGAACGGATCTTCTGCCCCTCGAAGATATCAGGAGCGGTGCGCGGGAGTTGGTCGGGACGAGCCCAATTAACATATACGTTATTCAAATAATACATACCGACAAAGGCATACAATCCTATCGAATCAACCGAAGCCGGTATCGTGATAGAAGTAGCCCCCTGGTTCCCGGAAAACGCCTCGTCACCAATAATACGAACCTGATTCGGAATATCAATGGACGACATCGCGCACATGGCAAAAGCACGACGCTTAATTTCGGTCAGACCCGCCGGAATACGCATCGACGCTAACTGATAGCAGCCCTCGAAAGCCGATACCCCAATCTCCGTTACACTGTTCGGCATCTCGACCGACGTCAATTGCCTACAGTTATAGAAAGCCGAGTCACCAATCGTCTTCACCGAACTCGGAATCGTCACAGAACGAACCTGTGCGTTCGCAAAGACATAGGGCGCAATGGCCTTCGTTGACGAGGAAATAGCCAAACCGGATACTGATTTTCCCGTGGGGTAGGCTACGAGCGTGTCTTTACTACGCGTATATAACGCTCCGTTTTCTATGACGAAATGTCGGTTACCATTCTCCAGTTTAATCGTCTGCAAACTGTCGCATTCAGAAAAACACCCTATTCCTAAACGGGTCAGCGAGGCAGGAAGAGTGATGGATTTTACCCGCTCTCCGAAATGGTTTCTATTACCTATATATCGCAACGTCGAGGGGAAAGTGACGGAGGTGGTAGGATAACCAAAATCCATCGCTTCATCGCCTATGCCTACAACGGCATAGGAAATACCATTATCCGGATTCATCGTGGAAGCGGGTACATTCACGCGGGAAACCATATATTGCATATCCCCCGAATATTGAATAACCTCCGCCTCAAAGGGCTCGTCATCCGAAGTGATGCGATAAAACCACGGCGTGTTCTCTATATTAAATACCGCCCCTTTCGTCGGATATTGACGTGCGGGCACATTAATCGTTTCACTCGGAGCATAGGTTAACCTAATGGTATAAGAAGTCTTCCCCTCCTCCTCGCTTTCTACATAATCTATATGAATAGGACGATTCGTTGCTTTTGCCACCCTCGGATCGGGAGCGCCGTACAAAGCCTCCTTGACGGTCGGCTTATTCAGATACGTCTCGCGCGTATATAATTGGTTATAGTGCGAGCGCAATTGCTCATAGAAGGCTAAGGCCTCCTCTTTTTGATTGGCAGCGAAACGTTTTTGAGCTAACGCCGACACGAACATCGGCGCCTGCGAATCATCCAATGCTTCAAAACGCAAGGTGAGTTTGTCATACCTTGCACCATCCACTACCGCGTCGGTATACGTATCAAAATGATTGCCTTTCGCTTGGGGCTTCCAAAGCGCATCCGCTTTTTGCTCTACCTCCTTCTTCCCCGAACGGAATTCCAATCCTTCCATATCAAAAATAAGATCCGTGGCAGGAAAACTCTCTACCCCTACGGCCGGGTTGTAACCCGTCAAGCCCTGCTCCGCCACCATATCCGTATAGACATCCAAACACAGGTAGGCCAACAACATCGTCGTGGTATGATTCAAGTAGATAATCACATTGTGTCCGTCGGAACGGGCCCATAAACCATAGGGCCGGTATTTACCGAAAATCGAACGTACGAATTCATTATCAACGGCATCCAACAAATACCCGTATTTCTCTTTTATTTGTTGCACGATAGCGTTGTGCTCCTCTTTGCTCTGTGCCGTATGCGCCAACTGCACAACAAAAAGACGATCCTCAGCAAACGTGGCTGTCATCGTCGTCCAATCAAGACCATACTGACGGACCTTCCCCGCATACTGATTTGTCGAACTCGTTGTGGCGGTTAAAGAGATATCCGTCTGCGCTTGCAAGACATCCAACATCTCCTGCATCGGCGTACCCATCGGCTTGCCAAAGAGTGTAAATTCAATCGTGTCGTCGCACCAGGCGCACAAACTGATACCCATCAATAGGGTTGTAAAAAGAATCTTTCTCATATGCTTAATCATTGAAAGTTCTGGCGATAACGTACATAACGCTGACCGCATAAATCGCCCGGAAGAAGACGAATCATTTTCTCATTAAAAAATAAATACCACACACGCTTCCCTTCCATCGTCGACGTCCAATACTCTCCGTTGACGCCCTCTCCGATGATCTTTCCTTGACAGTCGCGCGCACCTAAAGCCGGCAAGAAAAGGGAATCCCCACTCGCACCGGTAACCATATATCCATTACCCCGCCATGTCCACGTACAAGACTCAATAAGCTCCTCATACTTACTCTTCGCCGGTAGGAAATTCGAGTACTTGGCATCTAATAATGACATCAGACCGGCCTCTTCATTCTGCCGTTTCCATAAGGTACCGCTGGGTAAACCTAAATCCACATACCCTTCTGCCAAAGCCGCATTCCGGTAGGCTTCCTTCGTGTTATTGACGTGCTTGGCTGCCGAGTCCATCTTAGCCCGAGCCTCAGCGGCCGCAGCCTCTTCCAGTAATCGTTGTGCACGGGCAGCCGCCTTTGCTTCTTCACGTTCCCTCTCTGCCTCAGCGGCTTGAGCGAGTTTCTGTTCGCGAATACGTTTGTAATCAGACATCTTTTGCGCCCCTAAAGGAAGCGTCAAGATAACCATCAACAAAAATAAAATCGATTTTTTCATAATCTTATCTTTTTATTGTAAATAATATTCCATTGTCGTCACCACGCGGATATGCTTCATCCACGGCTGAAAACTATCCGCATCAATCGAAAACTGACCCTGACTGGCCTTGCGGATCGAGCCTAACTGACAACCCGCATCATCCGCAAACTTCTGCGCTACCGCACGGGCATTGACCGTGGCTTCCTCCACCATCACCGGCTTGAGTTCATTGAGTTTATTAAACTGATAATCCACCTGCCAGTCATTCACATTCACGATTAGCCCCTTACTCAATAGCTCCACTTGACTGCCCTGACTCTTAATTACCAACTCTACCTTGTCCGTTGAGACCACCACCGTCGTGGTCACCGCATACCGGTTCGCCGGTTTCTGCTGCGCATAACTGTACGCCCAGCGATCCTCAATCGTACTGTTCCCTATCGAGATATCCGAGGCCTCAAAACCCTTCTCTATCAAGAACTTCGTAATCGTCTTACTCGCCTCCGCCACCCGCGTACGTAAAGCGGCCAAGTCATTTCCCTCTAATACGAAATTGAGGGGCCACACCACGTGATTGGCTTGCACATCCCGCGTCGATAGCCCTTTCGCTATCACCGTGCGGTCCTTCACCACCATCTGATGAATCCCTACAAACACAAACAAGCCCGCCAGGGCAATTCCTCCCGCCAAAATGACGGCATTAATAACGTTTTTCATATCTTTGCAAATTTTGTTTCTAACTTACGCAACCGCCTGCGGAAACGTACGTGGAAGAACACCGCCGCCAGCGACAGCCCGACGATAAACCCGATCCACATTCCCATCGCTCCCATCTTCAACGGGAACGTACAGATAATCCCTATCGGCAATGCAATCAAGATATACGCAATAAACGCATACTTCATCGGTTTCTTCACATCCGTCAATCCCCTCAACATCGCCGCACCTACTGTCTGCATTCCATCCGCATATTGGAACAGCCCCGCAAACAGAATAAGCTTCGAGGCAATCGATATCACCTCCGCATCCTCCGTAAACAAGGCCGGTATCACGTTCCTAAACACAATCATCAGTGTCGCCCCGATCGTATTCATCATCAAGCACAGATGGATACTCGCATTGCTCGCCATCCGTACCGCCTCCAGGTCTCCCTGACCTAACTGATGACTCACCCTAATCGTCGTTGCCGCACCGATGCCTATCGCTAACATAAACGTCAAATCCGCAATCTGATTAGCAATCTGGTGCGCACCCAGAGCCTCCTTACTGATCCACCCTATCAGCACAAACGAGATCGTAAACGTAAACGTCTCCAAGAACGTCTGCAACCCGATGGGCGTACCAATCTTAATGAGGTGGAACATCACCTTCTTATTGATCCTATTGCCCTTCAGATATTCCTTCCACTGACGATGACACGCAATCACCACAAAGAAACAAATCGGCATCAACAGCCGCGAAACCAGCGTCGCTAATCCCGCTCCGGTGGCACCCATCGGCTCTAAACCGAAATGACCGAAAATAAACACCCAATTAAGGAAGATATTCAGGAGGTTCATTACCAACGTAATGAGCATCGCTACCCACGTATTCCCTAAGCCCTCCAAGAACTGCTTCTGCAAGCAGAAAAACAGAAACGGCACAATCGATATCGTAATCAATAAGTAATATCCCTTGGCCGCTTCAATCACTTCGGGATCCTGACCAAACTTATCTAAAATCGGATAGATACTCCCCAACACCAAACACATCACCACGCTCAACTCCGCCGCTACCACAACCCCGTTGTAAAACAGGTTCCCAATCTTCCTCAATCCTTTTTCCTCATTTCCCGATCCTCCCATCTTCCCCACTTCATACCCTACCAGCGGCGTCAGCCCCATCAACACCCCCATCGCAAAAACCATTACGGTAAAGAAAATCGCATTACTAAACGACACAGCCGCTAAGTCAGCGGTTGCGTAATGCCCTACCATAATGGTATCAAATAACCCAACCAGTGATGCGCCCAATTGGGTCAGCATCACTGGAAAGGCAATCTTCAAATTCCGTTTATAGTACGGAAGGTAATTTTTAACGAACGCGCTCACAATAACTACCATCGCGTGTGTCAACGCGAATAATCTCACCTTCGTTGATGAACAACGGAACGCGAATCTCCGCACCCGTCTCCAACTTCGCCGGCTTTAAGGTGTTGGTAGCCGTATCCCCCTTCAAACCGGGTTCCGTATAAGCAATAGCCAACTCTACCTTCGTGGGCAACTCGGCAAACAGGATCGTGTCCGTCGAAGCATCGCTCACTACGTCGCATACAAAGCCTTCCTTCAGGAAATCTACACCCGTAATCAAATCGTGACCAATGGGCACTTGCTCGTAGGTCTCCTGGTTCATGAAGATGTAATCCTCACCCTCCTGATACAGGAACTGATACGGACGACGCTCTACGCGGACATCCTCCAATTTCTCACCGATATTGAAGCGACGCTCCAGCACGCGACCGTCTACTACATCTTTAAACTTAACTCGCATGATCGTATTGCCCTTACCGGGTTTGACATGCAAAAACTCAATCACGAAATACAAACGGCCATCCATGCGGATACATACGCCGTTTTTAATGTCTTGGGAATTAATCATAACTGTATATTTATGTTTTTATATCATTTTCGGGTGCAAAGGTACAAAATTTTATTGAATTATGCAAATTTATTTGCAAATATCGTAAATTTTATGTACTTTTGCAACAAATTTTAAACATCTATCCTATGGAACCGATCGTAAATTATTTTCTCTCGTGGGGCTCTTTTGATATTTGGCAAGTGATTAGTGCCTTCATCTTCTTGATCGCTATCGTGGACCCCTTCGGCAATATCCCCGTTACCATCTCGATGGAGCAAAAGGGCGCCAAAATCCATTGCGAACGTGTCTGCATTGCCTCCTTTGTCATCATGATCGCCTTCCTGCTCTTGGGCGAACTCATCCTTAAACTCTTTAACGTCCAAATCGAATACTTCGCGGTAGCCGGCGGCTTCATCATCTTCCTTATGGCGCTCGAGATGATCCTCGATATCACCATCTTTAAAACCGACGGCCTGACCGGCGACGGCTCTATCGTACCGCTCGCCTTCCCGATGTATGCCGGACCCGGTGCCTTCACGGCTCTTCTCTCCATCACTGCCGAGTATAACACCACGAACCTCATCATCGCCGTCTTTGTCAGCACCACCGTCCTCTATGGCGTGCTTAAGGGTACCCACTGGCTCACCCAATACCTGGGACAAACCGCACTCTATATCATCCGTAAGTTCTTCGGTATCATCGTGCTCGCCATTGCTTGTAAACTGATGTTCGGCAATCTTGCCTTCATCTTCTGATATGCTCACCCTTGAGGCCATACGACAAGCCGCTTTCGCCGTCGGACTCGACGACGTCGGGGTCGCACCGGCTACCCGCCTCGAGGATGATGCCGCATTTATGGAGCAGTGGATGGTGGATTGTGGATTGAAAACACAACCCGACCAAGATAAACTCTGGTACCTTACCCTCAACCGCGAGAAGCGGTACGACCCGCGCGTCCTCGTTCCGGGTACCCAAACCGTCCTCGTCGGCGTCCTCACCTTTGCCCATTCGGGACGCGACTACCACCGCACGATGAAGTCGAAACTCTATGCCCTCGAGGCACAACTCAAAGAAATCGCCGGACCCGACATCGTCTCGTCCGACTACCAACATATCTTTTGCGACTCCGCTCCGTTCCTTGAACGCCGCTGGGCACAACAAGCCGGCTTAGGATTCATCGGCAAGAACCACACCTTCATCCACCCTACCCTCGGCTCCCTCATCCACCTCGGCGAGTTATGTCTCAATATCACCCTACCCCTCTACCCCCCTACCCCCCTACCCCAAAAATGTGAAGCTTGTATGCGTTGTATAGAGGCCTGCCCTCGCGGCGTGCTCGGCAAGGATACGTGGGATGTGC
>CALCGR010000079.1 GCA_937901025.1 uncultured Bacteroidales bacterium | reverse complement strand
AGACACCAAAGTGTTGGACGAAGTCGTTGTCGTCGGTTATGGTACACAGAAGAAAGTGAACCTGACCGGTGCCGTGGCTACAATCGATGAGAAGACAGTCAACGCCCGTCCTGTACCTTCCGCCGTGCAAGCCTTACAAGGCGCAGACCCCAGTTTGAACATCGTAGCCACCAGTGGTGACCCCTCTGCCGACTACGACATTAACATTCGTGGTGTGTCGTCCCTGACATCCGGTGCTACTCCTCTCGTACTCGTTGATGGAGTAGAGGGTAGCCTGTCGCGCTTAAACGCCAACGATATCGCTTCCGTCTCCATCTTGAAAGATGCTTCGGCAGCCGCCGTCTATGGTGCGCGTGCGAGCGCAGGCGTAATCCTTATTACTACTAAGAGAGGACAGGAAGGGAAGGCCTCCATCTCCTATAGCGGTCGGGTAGGTTGGAGCCAAAACACTACCTCCACCGATTATATCACCACCGGTTATTGGAGCACAAAGATCAACGATATGTTCAAAATGGCATACGATGGTACTGCCTACACGAACTATACCGAAGAGGACTTCCAAATGCTTTACGACCGTATAAACGATAAAGTAGAAGACCCCTCTCGCCCTTGGGTTATCGCACAACCGAATGGCCAATATAAATACTACGCTAACTTCGATTGGTATAACCATATCTATAAACAGACACGTTTGCAACATGAACATAATCTGGCCATCAAAGGCGGAACGGATAAAGTGGACTACTATGTATCCGGCCGTTACTTCCACCAGGATGGTGCCATTAAAGTGGCTGACGATATGTATGATAACCTTAGTTTCCGTACCAAGGTGAATGCGAAGATAACCGACTGGCTGCGCTTCTCGAATAACACCAGTTACTTCTATAGCAAACGTTGTTATCCGGGTACCAGTGACCTCGCTAATACATTAAAGAAAACGTATGTGCACGCCTTGCCTAATGTACCTGCTACCAACCCTGACGGTACCGCAACGTATATCAACCCTAACTCGAATACGTCTTCTACCGTTATGGACGGACACTCCGCAACCCTGCTCTATAACAAACACAAGAACGAGAATATGGAACGCGAGTTCCGTACGACCCAACGCTTTGAGATCACTCCCATTAAACAACTCATGATTGCTGCCGAATATACATATACTTTCCGCTATCGTGAGTATCATAACCGCCAAGTGAATGTGCCCTATTCGCAGCAGGTGGGTGTAATCGAATGGATGAACACCGGTAGCCAAGCCGATTATTATCAAGAGCAACACTATCGCGTCAATGACCATAACGTCAATGTCTATGCCACCTACGAAGATACCTTCAAGGACGCCCACCACTTGACCATCATGGTCGGTGGACAATACGAGACATGGCTGAACAATAGCATGAAGATGCGTAAACAAGACCTCGCTTCCGAAGACCTCAATGCCTTTGACTTAGCTTCTGGCGAAGTGACGGTTTCCAGTGGAAGTATCGCTGACTGGTCCACCCTCGGTTTCTTCGGTCGTATCAACTATGACTATAAAGGTCGCTACCTAATCGAGTTCTCCGCTCGTGGTGACGCTTCGTCCCGCTTCGCTAAAGAAAACCGCTGGGGTTTCTTCCCTTCCGGTAGTGTAGGATGGCGTATGAGCGAGGAGAATTGGTGGGAACCCGTCTCTTCCGTTTGGACCAACAGTAAACTGCGTGTATCCGTCGGTTCGTTAGGTAACCAGAACATCTCCGACTACTATACCTATATAGAGACTATGAACCTCAACCAATCGCTCGACAAGTATTCGTTCGGTGACGGGTTCGCTTATTACTCTCGCGAAGATGACCCTAAAGCGAAAGACCTTACTTGGGAAACCGCTACGACCTACGACGTAGGTTGGGACCTCGGGTTCTTCCGTAACCGCCTCAACCTCACCGGCGACTGGTATATCCGTGATACTAAGAACATGCTCGTGGACGGTATGCCTCTGCCCGCTCTCTATGGTGCAGGTGTTCCTAAATCCAATATCTCCGATATGCGCACCATGGGTTGGGAATTAGCCATCGGATGGAACGACCAAGTCAAAGTCTGCGGCAAACCCTTTGAGTATAGCGTAAGCTTCGGTATAGGTGACTATACCTCCAAAGTAACCCGCTTCAATAACCCCAATAAGATCCTCGATACCGACCTCGGTGATGGTTCTGATATCTTCTACGAGGGACAAACCCTCGGCGAGATCTGGGGTTACACTACCGACGGACTCTTCGCCTCGGACGAGGAAGCCGCTGCCTATGGCGAGAAATATAACACTTCCGCTGTCGGACAACGCTGCTCCGAAGCTGTGGGTAACTCAGACATGTGCCGCTGGCGCGCCGGTGATGTGCGTTACGTCGATTTAGACGGCAACGACACCATCAGCATGGGTGCCGGTACCCTCGCCGATCACGGAGACTTGAAGGTGATTGGTAACGCCCTGCCGCGTTTCAGCTATAACTTCAAGTTCGGTATGAACTGGTATGGTGTTGACCTCAGCCTGTTCTTCCAAGGTATTGGCCACCAAGACTGGTACCCGGGCAATGAGTCTCTCGCCTTCTGGGGTCCTTATGGCCGTCCGTACTGCTCGTTCATTCCTTCGAACTTCATGGACAATGTATGGAGCGAGGATAACCCGAACGCCTACTTCCCCCGTCCTCGTGGATATATAGCCTACGCAAAGAACGGTCCTTTGGGCTCTGTCAATGACCGCTACCTGCAAAACGTAGCTTACTTCCGCTTGAAGAACTTGACGCTGGGTTATACACCTCCTATCCCACAAAACAAAGTCATCCAAAGTATGCGTATCTACTTCTCCGGAGAGAACTTGTTCTATTTCTCACCGCTGAAGAAACATTCGAAATATGTCGATCCTGAACAGGCAACTTCATCCGATACGGCAAGTCCTAATACGGGTGTGGCTTATAACTTCTCAAGAACCTTCTCGATAGGTTTGGATATAACATTCTAATAAAAGGAGGATACCATTATGAAAAAAATATATTTATTGATTGCTACAACGGCCTTATGCTTGGTTAATCTATCCTCATGCAAGGATTTAGATAAATATCCAAAAGATTCCGTTAGTTCCGCGCTTTATTTCTCTACTGCCGATCAATTGGAACAATATTCCAATCAGTTCTATACGATATTCCCGTCGGCAGCTGACCTCTATGGTGAAATCAGTGACGAAATAAATGCGTCCACCTTACCCGATGAGATGATGGGCTCCCGCGTTGTGCCCGTGGATGCTTCCGGTACACAATGGGACTGGACGATGCTCCGCCACATCAATTATCTGCTTGAGCACGTGGATCAATGTCTTAATGAGGATGCTAAAAGACAATATACCGGCTTGGCGTATTTCTTCCGTGCATACTTCTATTTTAATAAAGTACGCTATTATGGAGATGTACCCTTGGCCCGCCATACTTTAGGTTCCAACGATGAGATGCTCTATTCCGCTCGCACTTCCCGTACGACCGTGATGGATAGCGTGCTGTACGATCTTAATCAAGCCATCGAGATGTTACCCAAACAGGGTAGTACCTATCGCGTCAATGCTTATACGGCTATGGCTCTTAAGTCGCGTGTCTGCCTCTTCGAGGGTACGTTCCGCAAATATCACGGAATGGATAACTATAAAGACATCTTGATGGAAGGCGCTAATGCTGCTCTCCAATTAATAAACTCCGGTGCTTATTCCCTCTTTACCCAAGAAGGACCTCACTACGGAGCCTATCGTAACCTCTTCTGCCAAGGCAAATACGAAGGCAACTGCGAGGTCATCTTAGCCCGTTACTACGGAGCCGAGGTGAAACTGACCCATAATGCGAATGGTTATACCGTTTCTTCTACTACCGGTAAACCCGGTTTTACAAAGCGTTTTGTTAACCAGTTCCTTATGGCTGACGGTTCCCGTTTTACAGATCAGGAGAATTATGATAAGATGCAGATGGGTAAGGAAATGACCAATCGCGACCCTCGTTTGGAACAAATCGTTTTGCGCCCGACCCATTATTACCGTGTGGGTGAGGATAACGCGGATCAGTATAGCGTCAAGACTTCCTCTACCGGTTACCAACTCATCAAATATGTGATGGAGCGCAATAAGGACACCTATAACCAATCGGATTGCGATGTACCCCTCTTCCGCTACGCAGAGGTTCTGCTCAACTATGCCGAGTGCTTAGCCGAAGCAGGCGAACTGACACAGGACAACATCAACTTGTCTATCAAACTCCTCCGTGAGCGTGCGGGTATGCCTAACCTAATCATGGCGGACGCTAATGCCAACCCCTGCCCGTATATGGAAAGCCTCTATCCTAATGTGGACAAAGGCGGCAATAAAGGTGTCATCTTAGAGATTCGTCGCGAACGCGATATCGAACTGGTGCAAGAAGGTTTCCGCTATTGGGACCTCATGCGCTGGAAAGAGGGACAGGCACTGACCAAACCTCTAACTGGTATGAGCTTTGGCGGCGTATCTAAGAGCAAAACGGATAAGAGCGGATGTGTCAATACCAAGAACGATAATCCAAGCGCCTTCGATGTTTGCGTCTGGAGTACCCCTAATCCACAGGATAAACCCTTCTCGTTCGGTGTTACTTATCTTGAACTGAATAAGGATGTATGGCTGACCAACGGTATGGACGGAGGAAATATCCTTTGCCATGGTACGGACGTTCGCACCTTTAACGAGGATCGTGACTACCTCTATCCTATTCCTACCCAAGAAATTATCCTATCCAACGGAGCGCTAAAGCAGAATCCGGGATGGTGATAGTAAATAAATTAAATGTTTAACAATCAAAAAATTAAAAGTTATGAAAAAACTTTTCTTAAGCGCGCTAATGGCAGCTGCTGTTCTTAGCGCAAGTGCAAATGTCTTTTATTGCGACCCCGCTTCTACTAAAGACGACGCACAAGGTTCCAGTTGGGATGATGCAGTCTCCGTCTATATGATGAGAGAAGCATTGTCGAGTCTGGTTGGTGCTGGTGATACCATCTTTATCAAAGGTGGAAACATCAATCTCCAATCGGGTAATGAGGCTTGGGTTATCACCGGTGGCATTACTATTATCGGTGGCTTCGATCCTTCGGCCAAGGGTATTTCCACCTCTCTTCCCGTTTATCCTTCTGCTACACCGACCGTCTTCAATGGTGATGCTAACAAAGATGGCGTTCCTTCTGTCGGTGACTCTCCAATGCTGATCCGCGTAGATCTGTCCGGCGCTCAAGACGACGTTGTTACCCTGCAAGGTCTTGATCTTATCAACACCTATAATACCGAAACCGGTGGATCGGACGATTATGACTCCTTCAAAGACCAAGCTACTGCTCTTCGCACCTTCCTCGGTACGGTGATTGTGAAGAATTGCCATATCTATGGTCATATCACTCCTAACTGCAAAGGTTCTCAATCCATTACCGTAGTAGGTTCTAAGTTCCACATGATTGATTGCGAAGTACATGATGGTATCGCTTATAGCCGTGGCGGATTGCTCCGCGCACTTAGCTATTTCTTTGATGAAGCGAAAGAAAATATCCAAAAACCGGAAATCGTTCTCGAACGTTGCTGCTTCTATAACGGTAACGCCCTTGGCTTGAATCCGGACGATCCTACCATGACCTTAGAGGCTCGTATGGAAGCCAAAGATGCTTCGCTTGCTAGTGGTACTTACGGAGGCGCTTTGCATATCTCTGCCGGTCCTTTATATTTGATTAACACTTCCGTGCTGAACAATATGACTTATGCTAATGGTGGTGGTATCTCCGGTAACATAGATGGCTTCTATTTCATCTCTTCTACGATTGGTCATAACGAAGGTATCCGTGACGAGCACGATGTTGCTGCTTCTCCTAAGAACTGCGCTTACGGTTCCAGCTTACGTATGGAATCTGATGGTACCATCAAGATGGCTAACACGTTTATCACCGACCATAAAGATAATTCGAAAAAGCAATTTGCTCCCATCTACCAAGATGGTAACACGAAGAATATGAACGAGTGCATTATCTCCGCCGGTTATAATGTTCTGGGTACGTTTGCTTACTATCCTGATGCTTTTGCTAATCCAAAAGAGACATGGGCTGCAACCGATCTCTATTCTGTATTTAATGGCGGAGCCGATTCTGTACAAACCTTCCAGGCATATTTCGGTACGATTGAAAACCTCAAAGACAATGGCGGTTTCAGCAAGACTCTTCTCCCGCTTGCAATGCAAGACGGTGCTGCTGTAGCTGACCTGCAAGAACTGGCTAACACTTGGTTCCCTGAGTGGGTTAAAGTTGATGCTTCTGTAGATCAACGCGGATACAAACGTGACGCAGATAAAACTTGCGTCGGCGCTGCTGCTTTTGAAGCAACGCCCGGAACGGCTTTGAATCACGTAAATGCTGTTCGTAAATCCAATATCAAATACAATGTTTTAGGTCAACCCGTGAACGATTCGTATAAAGGAATCGTTATCCTTGACGGTAAAACGTATCTGCAATAATCATTATGAAAAAATCGCTTATTTGTGCGATAGCTATACTCTTCTCCCTCTCCCTTCGGGCGGAGGGAGAAGTTGTAGAAAACTTCGCAAATATCAATCAACCTTCGGCTACTTCAGCCTACACTCCTACCATCAGTAGTTTTGATAACCACTTGCCTTTGATTTATCGAAACGCCCGTTGCGGTACAGCCGATACGATAGGAAAAACACAAGGCATCTGGCTATGCCGCGTCTTAGAGGAAGCAAAGAAATATAATTCGTATGTGGAACTTGGACAAGACGAGAATACAACCGAAGGGAGAAAAGAAATAAAATTCGAAGGCGGCGTTAAAGGCATCTCTTTCGCCTACCGCCAATTTGGCTACGATCCTAAGAAAGGGGACGACAATGCCCGCTTTATCTTAGCCCTCAAAATCAACGGAACAGCTGTCGATTCGGTTCAGTTCGACCCGACACCGACATACGTTTCCGGCGTCTTTACCAAAACCTTAGATGTTAAAGTGCCCGCAAAGATAACTATTGCTAATCTATCTTATCCTAAGGACAACCCTTCCACTCATACGTATGGCCGTATGGTCGTAGGACCCATCACGATTACTCCGTATCTACTCTACACAAAGAAAAATGTACAAGTAGCAACCGGAAGTCAATATACTAACGAGACACTTATCGATAATCGAAATAACCAAAACCCTATCCAATATTCATCTTCTAATCCGGATGTCGCTACCATCGATGCTAATGGCTTAGTGACAACTGTCAAGGAAGGTACCACCACCATCAGTGCCTCTTGGGACGGCATTACCACTACCTATGCCCTCTCTGTAGCAGGTCCCGTAAAACAAGGCTCGCATCGCATTGGAACCTATAACATCCGTACTTCGGTAGCCTCTTCTGACACCGGCGATAAAGCTTGGTCGGCTCGTCGCGATGCTGTCATTACGATGATTCGCGATACCATGGCTTTTGATGTGGTTTCCCTTCAGGAAGTGGCTACAGCGCAACATAATTACATAAAAGAAAAATTGAGTTCTACCTATACTCTCCTCTATAGCGGAACAGCCGGCGGTGCCGAACTGCTCTACCGTACCGAGAAATATGAATGCTTGGATAACGGTACTTTCTGGCTCGCTCCCGATCCTTCCAAGAAACCGTCCAAACCTTCTTGGGATGCCGAATATGTACGTATGACCGTTTGGGCTAAACTCAAAGATAAACAAACCGGCGAGATTTTCGTGTTTGGTGCTACTCACTTGGACCTTTATCCTATCTCTATTCGGGAAGGCGCTCGCGTGAATACCGAACAACTTAGCAAAATAGCCGGAGATTATCCTTGCGTGGTAACCGGAGATATGAACTGCGAACCGAATGACCACGACCCGCATGCTAATTTTGGTGTGTATTTTGCCAATTCGCGACAGGTAACCAAGACAGCTCCTCGCGGCTCCTACAACACGTTCTCATCCGGAATGAACCCCATCGGCGCAAGCAAACTCATCGACTTCGTCTATGTGCACAACATAGAGGTGGAGGACTACTATACCTCGGCTTCTACTCTTGGCCGTTCACTCCTGCCCTCGGATCACCTGCCTACCGTATGCACGGTCACTCTCTTGCCTCTTAATAGGGAAAAGACACACTACGTCTCCTCTTTAGACGAATTAAGACAAGTGGCTAAAACCATTCAACCGAACGATACCATTATCGTCGAAGGCGATTATGACTTCGGATCAGAACCCCTCAAAATAGCCAATACGTGCGTCATCATAGGTAAGAACTGCACCATCACCGGAAAAACGAATCTGTTCCAATTAGCCGATTTTATTACCATCGATATAAGCAACATCCATTTCAAAAACGTTACTCTCTCTGTCACTACATCCGACGGAGGAGTCCTCGCCGGTAGCGGCTTATATCTCCACGTATCCGACTGCATTATCGAAGATTGCACGACCGAAGCCCAAGGACTTGTCTGCAATAACCGTGCAGACCTTACCCTCGACCATTGCATATTCAGACATAATGTGACGGATAAAATGATGGGTTGCGTGTATATGACGAATGACAAAGACTTGGTAGTCAAGAATTGTTTGTTCCAAGACAACCAAGCCGCTAAAGGTGCCGCTATCTATGCCACTACTACTGGCAAGATCTATATCTATGGCTCTTCTTTTATCGGTAATGTCAATAAATCGCAAGGCTCCGTTGCTGTCGTAGCTCCGACTTCTTCAGCAGATGTACGGGTAGTGAACAGCACCTTCGCTAACAATAAGATTGATGTCAATGCCTCCATAGCCAATAAAACGACCGGAGGCTCTGCCATCTTCTTACAAGGCGGGTTAACATCCCAACTCACGCTTATGCAAACGACCGTGGTCGGGAACTATACCTCTTGCCTCAGAAGCGGAGTCTCTGCCTCTGACTTCGTGGGTGGCGCTGTCTATGTGATGTCCGGAAACATCTCCCTGACCAATAATATCATCGCCGGAAACTATTCCTCTTGCCCCCGCCGCGGAGATATATCCCTGGTCGATTCCACGGCGGTCAAAACGGGACACAATAACATCTTCTCTTGCCAATCCAATATGAATCTTCGCAAAGGTCTCACCGACGTTGCTGCGGAGGACTGGACATCGGCTTGTAACGAACTCGTATCCTTCTTGGGAGGTACAGCCTCAACGACCTATCAACCCGCCCTCATGGCTTTTGGTCCTGATAAAGAGGTTATCTCTATCGCTCCGCTCACAACGACCTATGCGTCCAAAAATGTTCAAAACATTGCGGAGAATATGCTCAAAGCTACCTACGTAGGCTCGGATATCCTGAACGAAGGCGGACTGACCGGTACCCTCGAACGCGACCAAGTAGGTGCCTATCGCGCGCCCTTTGATCCGCAGGCTTTGGTCAAGAAGTCGGTTCCCGGCGCCATCGAATATGGCACCAAAGGAGAACCTGTCGTAAGCTTGAAAGAGATTCTTTTTTCTAAAAACATAAACTGTTCCAAACCTGTAAAAACATTTCACAACGGACGAATAGTAATCAATCTCAATGGTGCTTATTATAACCTATTGGGTCAACAAGAATAATTATGCTCGAATTTTTTAAAAAATCACCGGCTTCAGCTCCTTTTCAGGGCACACCTGAACAAATAGACAAGCGCTATAAACGAATGACTTATTCTTCGTTTATTGCCGCTACATTAGGGTACTCGCTTTACTACGTGTG
>CALCGR010000078.1 GCA_937901025.1 uncultured Bacteroidales bacterium | reverse complement strand
CAAAATTGAGTTTATGCGCAGTCTTGTCCCAATTATCGAAGTCACCATAAACGCAATTATAGATTGGCCAAGTAACGGTCAGTTTAACATCTGCACCGTTAGTAGCATCAACCTTAAACTCATAATCACCGGCAACAGTTGGGATAAAGTAAAGTTCGTTTTCACTTCCCCCATTGTGCAGTGTCATTGTGCTAGTTCCTTGTATCCAGAAGTGATCTTTGTCATTAGACCCAAACCAATCATTGCAAGCGCCATCACCTTCTTTATAGTGACGAATCTTGAATTGATATGTGCTTTCTTGTCCAGCAGGTTTAATATCTGCATCGTTTACATGAATGGTAAAGTAATACACATTCTCTGTCGAGTGACCGGTTGCGCGTTTCATCATATTTTTTTCGCTGGTATTCCATCCATCAGGGAATATGTTGTCTGTACCTGCGAGATACCAGTTACTGCTGAGGTCTTCGGCAAAGGTAGCAACGGCAGTACCGGCTTCGCTGGAGCCTTTACCCTTAATGGTGATGGTGGCATTGGTTAGAGCAGATCCGGCTGCCAATTCTATACCTCCTGTAAGTTCCCAACTTACGAACTTGTAACCACTATTCGCAACAGCGGTAATCTGTTGAGAAGTTGCTACACCTACTTTGGAAGGCATAGTATAACCCCAAGCCCTATCTGTGGATCCTTCTTTCCATTTACCCCAAGAAGATTGACCATCTGTTACGTTGACGGTAACACTTGATTTATTCTCGGTGGCATTAGCAGTAACCGTACCAGCAGAAGTGGCCTTAACTGTAATCTCATTAGTTCCTTGACCGGAAACGATGGTTACACCGCCCGTAACGGTCCAATCTGCGATGGTATAGCCATTGGTTAAAGTAGCAGTAATCGTTTTTGCAGTTACATTACCACAATCAAAAGAAGAAGTAACAGTAGCAATACCTGTACCCTTGTTTGTGGTAACGGCATACAATGTTTCGTGCCAACGAGCCCAGAGGGTCTTGTTGCCGGTCGAACCAAGTGTGATTTGGGTCACTTTATCGCCACCTGTTTCTGCATCGTACCAACCATCAAAAGTATAGTCGGTTTTTGTCGGTGTTCCTAATTTGATGGTAGCTGTCTCAATGTTGTAGGTAGCAGGCGCACCATCGTAGTTTGTACCACCATCAAGATTGTAGGTAATAGTATAGTTAATAGCCTCCCATTGAGCAGTAAGAGTCACACTGGAATTAATGGTAAACGTGCTACCTGCGGATAGGATGGCACCTCCATCGCTATTTTTCCAACCGTTAAAGTTATAACCCGTCTTTTCGGGAGTTCCGGTTAGAACGGTTACTGTTGCACCAGGAGCATAGGTGGTTGCGTCCGTCGGAACCGTTCCTCCTGTATTGCCATTGCCATCATACGTAACTGTTGCTGTGGCTGCTACTTCCCATTGAGCAGTATAGGTAACATCATTATCGGGCATAGTAGAAGCAGGAGCGGTGTTCCATCCCGTGAAGTTGTGACCAGAATAAGATAGAGAAGACGTTTGCGGAACTGTGATTGTAGCACCGTATTTTAAGGTCTCCTCTTTTGTTGCTTTTCCATCAATTGTACCGCCATTGGCATTCCATGTTAATGTGTGAGAGTTACGAGTATATTTATACTCAACTACTAACGAGCCATCAGCCACAATCGTTTTCGTTTGGGTACTCGGAGCCGTAAAACCTGTATAAGATTTAACGGCAGGAGTAACGGAAGCGTCTGTCGTTCCTGTTAAATTCTCGGTCTCGGTTGCCGTAGAAGGATATGTACCATCAAGGTTCTGCTTGTAGTGCTTAACGGTGTAGGGGGTGTTGGTGTTGGCTGTCCACTGCGCATCATACGTTGCATCGGCTTGAACGCTAGAGATAGTTCCGCCGGATTGAACTGTCGTTGAACCATTCTTCCATCCGGCAAAGGTATAACCGGTTTTTGAAGGAGCAGACGGGGCGGTGATACTGCCATCTTTGAGAACAGATTCGGTAGCTACTGTTTCCGAACCATTTTTGAAAGTGAGAGTTACGTCGTAGTTATAAGTCTGCCAATTCGTGCCATCATAGATCTTGCCTGCATTGGAATAGCAGTCTAAGTCTCCTGTTTGTTTATCTGAGTTTGCGCCATTGAAAATAACTTTTGTGAAACGTTTAGTGAATTCAAGACTATAAATATCCTTTCCATTATAGGTTTTATCAGTCTTGGTCATTTGAATACCGCGCCAACTCCAGTTGTTATCGCAGTTGCTATTCCAAGCATAAGCGTATACATCGTTCCAGTCGTTTGCATTAACATAATAAAGCGTGTACGGGGTATCTGTTGAATAAGAAACCCAACCACTGCCATGGACATACATTTTGCCAGAATAGGTAGAAGACGTAGTATAAGAATTATACGGCTCGTCTTGAGATTTCCAAGAGTTATTATCATATAATTGGAATTGCATTACATCAACTCCTCCGTATATTTCTGAAAATGTAACAGAGAAAACGGGACTTCCATTGTAACTTTTCCCTGTATTTTCCATTTCTCCGCTTATCCAATTGTCATTACCTAATTTTATGTTATATTTTACGGTATAACATTTTTGGTCTTCAGCAGAAATAGCATAGTAGACGGTACTTGCCCGCAAATTACTTGCTCCTAAGAGCGCTAACAGAAAGACTGTTAGAAATTTGAATGTTTTTTTCATAAGAATTAAAATTTTAAGTTAGTATTATTTTGAAAGTTTGATTATATTCCTATCCTTAAGTCCGTTTCAAAAAATCTTTCTCCCCTAGCTCTCCATGCCTTATCCTCAACGGCAAAAACGCTTCCGAGATCCTTCCCAAAATAGCTTAAGAAACATGGGCAATTCTTTACAAATCGATACTTACATAACAGACTCATATTTTCCACATCCGATACTCCTAATGGTTGGATCCAAGCAGCACCAAGAGGTGAAAGCGTATCATAATACAGAACAATTTGTTCATAGTCCGACATCTGAGAACGTATGAGTTTGCAATAGTCTTCTCTTTCTTTGAAATCATGTAGTGATCTAGAATCATCCACGAATTTAACCATATTATATAAGTGCCTAAAATAATGACCTAAGACAATGTTGCGACTTAGATTTAAATAATTCTTCATCTGTGGACTCTGTTTTAATATCTGTACGACGCCATCCGTTAAATCATATAAGGCTTCGTTTTTATCTCTCGTAAGTTGATATCCATTTACATCATAGAAAAAGAATCCAAATGACAATTTATGTGCTAAATCTATCATCAACTCTGGATTGCGCCAAGGATTATATCGAATATGGGGATTATTCTGCAAGAAAGAAACGATAGCTTTACCTGTTTCATCATAAATCAATGCTAATTCTTTATACATAATAGGGAAAGCATATCGTCCATTATAGTTTTGTCCTGCAGGAACCTCTATACTTGATTTAATATTAATCTCTGAAACATTTTGTTTGTGTAATTCCAACATGCGCATAAATGTTGCTTCAAATCGGTGAAGTTTTCTATCATGTAATTGTTTTTTATAGGTTTTAATAACATACATGGCAGCTGCAATTGCGAAGAGAGTGCTAATTACTCCCCCAACAAAATCACCCATTACACCAAAATTAGTTATACTCCACAAATGAAAGAAGGGGCAATAATGGTGTAAAACTAACATTACGACATATCCTAATAAAAATATTGGAGCAACTATAATACATGTTCTTGCAATTTTGGTAAGAGAAGAATAAGTGAACAGTTTGTCAAATAATTTTTTCATAATGATTAAATTTAAAAGTTAGTATTTTGAATTAATGTATATATTAGTCAATATGTAATTTTTCAAACAAATCATTCTCTCGCTGCTCAACAATATGATGAAACTCTCTTTGATAGAGATCTATACGGAATATTAAATTTTCGAGAGTATCTGCCATCATTGTTTCACCAATATGAAAGGTTGGTTGGTGCTCATCTCTTACTTGTGGGTTAATATCAAAAGAATAATGAGGACGAACTCCGCCTCCATAATTATAGTAAATATGCATATCCACTTGGCGATCTCCGAGTTGCATTTTTCCTGATGATAAAATTATTCTGTCCATGGTCACTCTCCTTCCGTCCCCCTCTACATGAGGAATGAAATAATATTTGTTAATTTTAAAGGGTTAATAAAGATTGTTATGTTAAAAATATTTTGTTTTAGTTTTGTTATATCACAAAGTGATTATTGATTATCCGAGTGATGCTCATATTAGCATATTCCCTCATGTACATAACCATACGCTTGAATCATCTCTTCCATATCTATAAATAAAAAAAGGTTAATAAATTGAGGTAATCATATTTAAGTTTTGAGTGTCTAACTGATGTATAAATTTGCCTGTATTTATATGCTTTGTTCTAAACAACAGCTTTGTGCTTACATCTTGATTCAATTCGTATACTATGGAACGCCATACACTATTCTTAAATTTATTAATGAATGTGTCCATCAACTCATCCGACAGTACTGCAGCATATCTCGTTGCATACGAGACTGTAAGTTTTAACGTTTGGCTAACATCAATAGAAGCAACCCCATATTTCATAAACGACCCATCCTTTTTCCAAGTTACATCTATTCTATTTGTCGATGATTCCTTACACTCCCAATTTGTGCTATTTCGCACGATTGATTCTATTCGTTGATTACGAGACAGTGAGCATTCCATAATTATTTACATATGAATGGTTAATAAAAGTGGTTAATATTATATGTTTTTCGTGTCTTTCTGTTTTATGTAAATGGGAACTATGCGTTCCTCATGGTAGTTATTCGATGTGTCTTTCAAATGTATTCTTCTATGATATTATTAAGGCCCGCGTACGTGCGCAACACATACGCACACGTAAAATCGTGCAAAAATAATACTTTTTTACCGTTTATGCAAATATTTTTGCAAGAAAATGTAAAAAAATATTATTTTGCAAGAAAAATGAGAAAAAAGACCGCAGCCGGACTGCCTCTACTCCTCTACTCCTCTACACCCCACATAAAAAAGTGCATTTTCCAACGAAAGTGCATTTTTTTGTGTTTTTTTATACATGCTGCCTAAAGTTGGCAGTTGGTTGTTGTACCTTTGCAGCGGATTTTCAATAGAAAGGGTAAAACTATGGAACAACAAAACGAAATTGTACTTTATCAACCGGATGAATTGACGAAGTTAGAAGTAAGAGTAGAAAATGAAACGGTGTGGCTAAGCCAACAACAGATTGTTGAACTATTTGCTTCAAGCAAAGCAAATATTAGTGAGCATATTAAGAACATATATGCTCAGCATGAATTAGAGCAAGAGGCAACCGTTCGGAATTTCCGAACAGTTCGAAGAGAGGGGAATCGACAAATATCACGTTTGATTACCTATTATAATTTAGATGCTATCATTTCTATAGGTTTTAGAGTGAATACAAAGCGAGGTATTCAATTTCGCCAATGGGCAAATAAGATTCTCAAAGACTACATGCTTCGCGGCTATGCGGTCAATCAACGACTGTTAGCGTTGGAAGAAAAGGTAGATAGAGGATTCGCACAACAAGGGCGTATATTAGCGGAGCATCAGGACAAGATTGACTTCTTTATCCGCACCTCCTTGCCTCCGAAGGAAGGAGTGTTCTACGAGGGGCAGATCTTTGATGCGTATGCCTTTGCTTCGGATTTGGTCAAGTCTGCAACGAAGTCCCTCATATTGATAGATAACTACATTGATGAGAGTGTGTTTACCTTATTAGATAAGCGCGCCCAAGGCGTGTGTGCGGCTATCTATACACAAGCCATCAGCAAGACAACGCAACTGGATATAGATAAGCACAATGCTCAATATCGCCCCATAGAGGTTAAACAGACGAAGAACATTCACGACAGGTTCTTGATTATTGACGATACTGTTTATCATATTGGAGCGTCTATTAAGGACTTAGGTAAGAAACTCTTTGCATTCTCGAAGATGGAGATGGAGAAAGAGGTGATTTTGCGTGCAAATTGAAAATAAATTTGTAAAATAAGGAAAAAAGAGCACTACCGGTCCTCACGGATGGGTAGTGCGTGTTGTTTTGGGCAAGGGATTAATTATTTACATATATCTTCTGCTATTTGGTTCATCGCCATACATTCCTCTCGAGTGCAGTGTTTCTTTTGCGAATCATAGTCCCACGGACTAAGAAATAACACCCGCCCCTCTCTACATGCCTCAAAATAAGCTCCACTCGGTTTGTATGTCCTCGTCTTCGGCAAGCCGTTATCCAAAATATAAACAGCCCTCGCCCCCTCTGCCAACGCCTCTTGCAACACCTGCCGCTCATGCTCATTGATAAACGGCCCCACTAACACCGCCCCATTGCGGGCCTCTATGATGCAACGGTTCTTATAATCCCGCAACGCCTGGTCATTCCCTTTTTCCGCATCCCAAACCCACTCCTTATGCACATGCACCGGAAAAAGATTTGGCTCAAAGAGCAATTTAATATTCCCCACCCCGCGGCAAGCCATGTCCCCAAGTTCAATACCCTCTTGCACTAAAAAATTATCCGGTTCCACTTCTTGCACCGCTTTCCGCTGAGGATTGAGGTGCACGTACTGTATCATCGTATTTAGCTGTTTCCTACGCCACATCGTCCGCACGTAAGGGCGCTCCGGGAAAACCTCTCCCCCATTTAGCCCTAATCTCCAAGCCGACTGCTTACACCCCTGCCAAAACCCCTGCATCAATTTGCGAACACTGATGGGCAACTCGGTGGTGATATGTAACACTACGTGCACATGCGTCGGCATCAATGCGTAAGCTAACGGCTTAACGTCCTCATGAAGTTGTTGCATGCGGTACAAACTATCAATCACACCCTTCCCTAATTCGCTTCGCTCCACAAAAGCCTCCTCCGGGACCCTAACGCCATCCCGCTCAGGAATAATCAACTTCCCTAATAGCGGTTGGTGATTGGCGGTAGAGAGGGTGATATGGTAAACACCCTTGCCGTGCCACTTAGTCCCATACGGTTGCCAATGCCATTGATTAGTCTGTTCCATCGTGAGGTTGGTGTTTCTTTCTTTTTTGTCGTTTTGACTCTCGCATTCAATGCGAGGCCAATAAAACAAAAATTGCGATTGCTAAGCGACCGCAAAGGTACAAAAAATTTTCCACATATGCAATACATGACAAAAAAAAGTGAAAAAAAATAACCTTTCTTTCCCCCCTCTTTCACCGCGACCACTCCGTAGGATCTCCGTAGGATGGCCGTACTATAAATT
>CALCGR010000077.1 GCA_937901025.1 uncultured Bacteroidales bacterium | reverse complement strand
ACCCATCGTCTCGTCGTGCCAGATGATTGCTTTCATCTTAATCAGGTCCACAACCCCCTTGAACGTCTCCTCAGCCCCTACAGGAATCTGAATCGGACAAGGCGTTGCACCTAACACTTCCTTGATTTGACGTACTACATCATAGAAGTTGGCACCCGAACGGTCCATCTTATTTACATAGCAAATTCTCGGTACATTGTACTTATCCGCCTGACGCCAAACCGTCTCACTCTGCGGCTGCACACCGCCTACGGCGCAGAAAGCCGCTACCGCACCATCTAAGATACGCAAGCTGCGCTCTACCTCTACCGTAAAGTCTACGTGCCCCGGAGTGTCTATCAGGTTAATCTTATACTTGTTCCCCTGATAAGGCCAATACGTCGTGGTGGCAGCACTGGTGATGGTAATACCGCGCTCCTGCTCTTGCTCCATCCAGTCCATCGTGGCGGCACCATCATGCACCTCACCGATCTTATGCGTCAGACCCGTATAGAACAAGATACGCTCGGAAGTCGTCGTCTTACCGGCATCAATGTGCGCCATGATACCGATGTTTCTATTATATGTTAAATCGTGTTTTGCCATTTCCTTACAAATAACAGACTAATACCTTGAAAAATTTTTAGAAACGGAAATGTGCAAATGCACGGTTGGCCTCTGCCATACGGTGCATATCCTCCTTACGTTTGAAGGCACCGCCCTGGTTGTTATAGGCATCCATAATCTCACCGGCTAACTTCTCAGCCATCGAGTGACCACCACGCTTACGAGCGAAAGCGATCATATTCTTCATTGAAATGGACTCCTTACGGTCAGCACGAATCTCAGTAGGCACCTGGAAGGTAGCACCACCAATACGTTTCGACTTAACCTCTACCAGAGGCGTAATGTTATCCAACGCTTGTTTCCAGATGTCCAGAGCCGACTTCTCTTCGCTCTTCATCTTCTCACCCACTAACTCCAGGGCGGAATAGAACACGCGATAAGAGATATTCTTCTTACCATCGAGCATCAAGTGGTTCACAAACTTTCCCACCATTACTTCTCCGAAAACCGGATCCGGAAGAATCACGCGTTTCTTTGGTTTTGCTTTTCTCATTGTTCTTAACTTTTTTAAATTGTTTTTAACTTGGTTGTCTTCGCTTCAGGGTTTGTTCCCTTACTCAACCGATCAACCCATTGTCTTTCTGTCCCATCGTATGGAACGTTTAGTTTTTAAAGGAATTACTTCTTAGCTTTCGGACGCTTAGCTCCGTACTTACTACGACGTTGCAGGCGGTTAGCCACACCGGCGGTATCCAACGTACCACGAACGATGTGATAACGAACACCCGGAAGGTCCTTCACACGGCCGCCACGTACCATAACGATACTGTGCTCTTGCAAGTTGTGACCCTCACCCGGGATGTAAGCATTCACTTCCTTTTGATTCGTTAAACGAACACGAGCCACCTTACGCATAGCGGAATTAGGCTTCTTAGGAGTGGTTGTGTAAACACGTACACATACGCCGCGGCGTTGAGGGCAACTGTCGAGTGCCGGACTCTTACTTTGGTCGATAAGTTCTGCTCTTCCTTTTCTAACTAATTGTTGAATTGTAGGCATTGTAACTT
>CALCGR010000076.1 GCA_937901025.1 uncultured Bacteroidales bacterium | reverse complement strand
GCCCCACGACCGCCCCAGATAGCGCGATAATCATCCTCGGTTAAGGTATAAGCCGAAGCCGCATTAAAGGGTTTTTGGTACGTTGATTTGCCCGATAGTTGGGTAAAGTTCACTACCGCTTGTGCTCCCACGGATAATTGGGGGAAGAGGTTCTTTAAGAAAGCCGGGATATAGGTATCTGCCGAAGCCTCATCGGAGAAGCACTTGTCGGTTTTCACTTGTTGTAATGCCCGATAAGCCGTAGAGTCACTATCCATACGTAAAGCAATAGCGATATTGGTTTTGTTATCAGCTACCGCAGCATAGTCTTGAGCCGTCATTTCATAGGCAAACGACCGTGCATCTTGGATGGTCAAATCGGTGGTTTTTAACTCTTTTTCAATTTGTTTCATTGACCAGTTTTCACAAGAGGTAAGAAACAATGCCGAAAAGGCTAAGCAAGAAACGAGAGACGAGAAAAATATATTCTTTTTCATAATCATAAATATTGCGAAGTTAGAAGTTTAGTTTGAGTCGAATGTTCCACGTTCTGCCATACGCGAAGAACATATAGATATTATCCATTGTTGCTTCTGTAACCGATGCGCTGGTAACGGTAGAGGGGTTCCACGCTTTCTCAATGTACATCTGATTGAGTACGTTAGATATATTACCGGCAATCGTTGCGTGGCACTTACCCAACGGGAAAGAGTAACTGGCGTGCAAGTCCAACTGCCCACCCGTCGGCAGACGTAGAGGAGCCATCACATTGACGGTCTTATTGATGCTCAGGTTACTACCCGAGAAACTATAGTAGCTATAGTTACGATCATACAACGTATATTCCGCACCGATGTTGCAACCCTTGAAGGGGAAGAAAGTGGCAGAGAAGTTGGCTGTTGTTTGTGCCGCACCGCCGACCTTTATACCTTTCATATTGATACGCGCCCACGCGTGATCCTCCGCACCTGCGGTAGTGAAGTTTCCTTCTTTGGTAACGGGAGTACCTTGTTCGTCATAGAAATAACCGAGTACGCTATCCTTATCCCACGTCCAGTTACCAACGGACAACATCGCTCCTAATTCCACCCACTTAGCCGGACGGGCTTTAATCTCCAACTCACCTCCATAGTGGCAAGCACTCACACCCGTCATGTTGATATATCCTTGCGACTGGTTATCAAGCGTGGTATAGGCGGTCATGGTCTTATCCATCCACTCGGTGAAGTAGCCGTTGAGCGAGATGTTAACATATTCGTTATGGAAGCCATAACCAATCTCGGCACTGGCGGATTGTTCGTTCTTGGCGTTCTTGTTCACCACATTGGATGTAGAGGCGTTCATGAATGCTCCCTTATCAAACTTAGGAGCACGAGAGATATAGCCTACATTAACAAACACGTTATGGTTCTTGGTGATAGCATAATTGGCACCCGCTTTAATCGTTCCGCCAAGGAAATGTAACTTATCCGATTTAGCGTGTTGCTCGTCGTAATAGTAATGGTCATATTTCCAATAGTGGTTCACATTGAACGAACCATTAAGGAAAGCCGACCACTGATTTTTACTATATTCGGCTTGAACGAACGCGCCCTCTTGTACTACATAACCGGTGTAGTCACGATAGCAGACATCACCCACACCGAGTTTTTGATATACCCAGTTCTCATCGTTCTTGCGGCTATTGTTTTCTGCCTTGATAGAACTACCGCTGCGGGTGGCATCGATGTAATAATCACCGCCTAACAAGTCGCAAATAGTAGCATTGTGTACACCCTCGTAGTACCGGATATCAATACCGGCAGTAAAATCTACACAATCAGCAAAACGATTGGCATAAGTAGAGGTTACGCCTACCCAGTTATGGTAGTTGCGGTTTTGGCAGAGAACTAATTGAGAACCATATTCGCTCGCCTTGTTTTCGGCTACAACCTGGTCGTAATCAAAAGTACCGTTCTCGTCATTCCAGAAGATCTTTTTCAGTTTACCATACGTGGCGGCGGAGGTCAGGTCCGAATAACTATGGGTCGAATTCAAACCGGCTTCGGCGGTCCAACCGTAACCGCGACCGATACTCACGTACGCTGTTGAACTCAGACTGGATTTATGGTCTATCTGCCAAATATGATTCAACGAGATTTGCGGTTTATGATAAACGTTCTTATTGGAGTTAAACTCTTTGCCGTTGAGTGTGCCAAGCATTGGGTTATATCGCGTCCAGTGAACACCTTCTTTCATATATTTCTTAATGCCGTTCCATTCCGACATCGTCAAACCGTTCTGATATGCGCGCTGATAGTGCTCTTGCGGAGCACCAAAACCGGTGAGGGATAATTGGTGACTATCGTTGATACGTTTGGAGATATTCACAAAATAGTTATATCCCGTGAAGGACGTTCCTTGGATATAACCATCACCCCACGTGCGACCTCCTAAGATGGTGAAGGCCCAACCATTCTTCATCAGTCCTGTGGAAACGGAGAAGAGCACCTTATTAAACCCATCATTACCCATGGCGTAACTGAGCGAACCGCCCAATTTAGCATCAATACCTTTGGTGATGACGTTGATGGTACCACCAACCGAAGGGGCACTCATCTTACTAGCACCGATACCGCGTTGAGTCTGCATCACGGAAGTCACATCGCTCAATCCTTGCCAATTAGACCAATAGACTTTACTGTCCTCCATTCCGTTCATCGGTACGCCATTGACCAAAACGGCGATATTCGTATTATCAAAACCACGCATGTAAATCTCGGCATCTCCCCAACCGCCACCTTCGCGGTTATAGTGAACACCGGGGGTGGATTTAAGAATCTCCACAAACTCGCCATTGACCACTTTCTGCTCAATGTCTAATGCCGTCACTTGACTGACCGCAACAGGTGTCTTACGGGAGACGGCCATCTGACCTGTGATGGTGATATCTTGTAATCCCACCATTTCAGCTTCCATCTTGATTACACCTAACTTCTTGGAACGTTTAACCGGAATAGTGAGCGTCTTATAGCCCACATACGATAATTGCAGGACCGCGTTCTCCTCCTGAACACTCAACTCAAAGGAACCGTCAAGGTCCGTTACATTACCATTACTTGTACCTTGCTCCAACACTGAGACGCCAATCAGTGTCTCGCCCGTGGAGGCGTCTTGAACAACTCCTGAGACGGTGACCCGAGCCCAAAGGCTTATGCCCATCATTAAGAGCAACAAACTAACAGAAAACTTTTTCATACTTTTATTTATTATTGATATAAAAAAAAGTGCTACGCGGATAGCGCAGCACTTTATAGTCTATTCTTTATTTGACGACATGAGATAGTCCATGCTCGACAAGGGATTGTACAAATGAACGAATACCCGTTTCATACCAAAGACTAATCTATGAGTGTAACCTTTAATTATATGGAGTTTCTGCAACTCCCACGAAATCGACTGCAAAATTACTACTTTTTTTTGATATGTGCAAATTTTTTTTCGTTTTTTTGCAAATTGCACAAAAAAGCGCACTTGGTAATACCAGGTGCGCGGGGAACGAAACGCAAGAACGCTGTTCTTGTTGAAACGACGACCTTGCCAACGAAAACGGCAAAAGACTTTTGCCGAAAAACATAAAACAGCCATTGGCACTTTGGCATTTTCTCACAACAAACAGTATTTCAGTTATTTATAGCAAAGTGCCAAAGTGCCACTGGCACTTTCGTGGCACATTCGAAGTTGGACATGTCCAACTGTCCTACTTCGCTCTATTCCTTTATTCATCGGGCTTCCAAGAAAGTAGGACACTTGGACATTGTCCTACTTATGTCCTACTCCGCTAAGCTTTAAAAAATCAATAAAAATCCAACAAAGTGCAAATAAATTTGCACATGTCAAAAAAAAGCAGTATCTTTGCACCACAAAACTGCACAAACAATGATAAAACTAATCTCTCCGTTACATAAAGAAGCGCTGCCGGAAGTGGGGTACAAAATACCGGGTACACAAGGCTCTCCGGATGACGGAAACAACCAAGTTGTGATGGTGATGACCGGCGGAACGGAAGGACTATTCCTCGACAAAGTGAAGGCGGGAGAAATAGACCTCAAACGCCCTATCTACCTCGTTGCCAGCGGACAAAGTAACTCCCTCGCTGCGTCACTGGAGATATTAGCCTATATCAATCAACACGGAGGGAAAGGGGCGGTAAAAGTGTAGAGTGTAGAGAATGCAAAAATTAGGAATCATAGGAAAACCGAGTGATTGGCTGATAGCCTCCACTTATGACAAACAAACCGTCGCCTCCCGCTTCGGGTTGGAACTCGTCGATATCCCTATCGAGAAAGTGACAAGTCTCGGTCGCGTGGATGGCGGTCAGGCCGGCGCAGAACTCATCTATCAACGCCTCAAACAGATCGTTGCCGAATACGACCTTGCGGGCCTCACTCTCCGCTGTTTTGACCTGCTCACCACCGTCTATAACACCGGCTGTTGGGCATTAGCCAAACTCAATAGCGAGGGTATTCCTGCTGCCTGCGAAGGAGATGTGCCGACGTTGCTGACGATGATGGTCGCCAAACGAATCACGGGCTGCCCCGGATTTCAAGCTAATCCGGCACGGTTGCAAGGCTCGCAAATGCTGTTCGCACACTGCACCTTACCGCTATCAATGTGCGAGACCTATAGCCTGACCACCCATTTCGAATCGGGTATAGGGGTGGCTATTCACGGGGAACTGCCCTTGGGCGATTATACGCTTATGAAGATAAACGGCGACGGAACACGAATCTTCGCCGAGGATGTCCGACTGGTACGCAACCAGTTTGAACCGAACCTGTGCCGGACCCAAGTGTGGCTGGAAGTGAGCGAACAAACGAAGCAGTATTTTCTTACTAACCCCATTGCCAATCACCACGTGATTGTTCCCGGTCATTGGGCAAGTAGCATCTTTGTGTAGCGCATTCTTGCGCG
>CALCGR010000075.1 GCA_937901025.1 uncultured Bacteroidales bacterium | reverse complement strand
TCTGGTGCTCCGAGACAATCACCTTTCCCTCAATGGGATACCAGTTGGCGTGCACATTAAAGGGAGACATAAAAATACTGACTTGCAGACGCTCGTCATGGAAATACTCATGCTCTTGGATGGGTTCAATCACCACTACGCGACCATCCGCCGGAGCAATGAGGAAATCGGGATCATCCACCTCTAAGATACGTATCGGACTGCGGAAGAAATACGCCACAAAAACGAGCAACGCCGCTGCCAAAACCAAGGAGACGGCAAAGATAATGCTCCAATAAGGGATATTACTCCAATAGTGTACGCCTAAGAAAACGAACACGTTAATTATAAAAAGTACGAGGACAAGGCCGACAATAATATGTTTGCCTTCATGGTGGATGTGAGGTTTCTTAAATTTTTTCATATTACCATTGATTAAACGGCATTTGAGCAATCATCACGGCTGCATCATCAATGCCTTGTTGAATTTTCTTATCAAACATCATTTTAAACATCGCCGGGATATCCGCCTTCAGCGTCAGTTTCATACGGGTATCCTCGGGTGCCACTTCCTTCAGTTGAATCCAGAAGTTAACCGACAGCGGCAGGTTGTCAAACCCGAACTTAATGGTATCGTTTTCGATTCGATCCACGATACGGATGACTATCTTTTGACCAAGACCGTCCACCTTCATGCGGATCTGGTCCTCTTCGATATCCAACTCCTGCACCTTATCTTTCGGGATAAGGTCACGCACTCGCTCAAGGTTCTTAAAATTACTTAAGCCCTTATACACAGCCGAAACGGCAGCGGGTACCGATGTTATTTTACTTTCGTATTTAGATTCGGGCATATCGCTTTCCATTTAGCGGGAGTCCGATGCCAATCCTTAAGAATAGCAATGTCCTCCGAAGTATAGATATTATCCTGCTCTGCTTGGGCAAGAATGGTTTCAAAATTAGTGAGCGCTAAGAGAGGTACACCCGCTACCGATAAGCGTTTTTGCGCAGCGGGGAACTGGTAATCAAAGATAGTAACCACCCCTTCCACAGTACATCCGTTGTTACGGATAGCCTCAATCACGTTGGCTAAGTTCACGCCCGTATTCACCTGGTTCTCAACGACAACCACTTTTTGGCGCGGTCTCAGTTCCCCCTCAATCTGGTTTTCCATACCGTGGTCCTTGGGCGTGGGGTGAACATAAACAAAAGGCAATCCTAATTGTTCGGCTACCAGTACGCCGTGGGCGATACCCGAAGTGGCTACCCCCGCCACCAAATCAATATCCGGGAAATGCTCCGCCACCAAACGACTCAACTCCAACTTAATGAATGCTCGCGCTTGGGCAAAACTCAATATCTTACGATCATCTAAATAGATAGGGGCCTTCCATCCGTTCGACCACAAAAAAGGATGGGCTACTTGCACATAAAAGGCCTTCATCTGCAATAGTTTACGCGCTGTGATGGATTCGATGTTCATATTTGCGTATCTCTAAATTCGTTCGTTTTATTTGTTTTTCCAATTGATGGATATCTTGCATCAAACACCCTAATTGATAGGTGTCCAGCAACGCTTGCTTATCCCGCTCGGAGAGCGTGAACGTGCGCGTACCTTTTCCCGTTAGGCGAACACGAATCGGCTCCGACCGATAGATATCAATAAAGTGTAACGCGTCCGCAGCCGCCTTGTCTGTCAACGTCAACAGGTCGTGCCACGCCTCATCCTCAAAACTATGCGAAGCTCCCTCTAAAGCCACATATTGTTCCCCCGCCATAAACGTCACCTTACTCGGGCTGACGGGATGCTGCCCCGTGACATATGCCTTCACCATCAACCGAAAATCGTCGGTTATATATGCTTGCACATAGTTGCGCTCCGTATTGTTCGCCGTACGCAAACGCCGGTGAACATAATGCCCGTGATCCTCAAACGATGCGTTTTTCTCATAGCGAAAGTGACTGCTCAGCATCCTTTCCGCTTGCGGAAGAAGGGAATCCAAGGTGGCTTGATAATACGCTAACGACCGCTGCTGTTCACTTAAAGCCACACTATCCTCTACCCTCTTTTGCTGACGCCATTCTGCCATTTTGGCCGAAGGACTGCTACACCCCACAAGTGCCCATCCTATCCCAAGACACATCCAGCCGATATATACAAAAATGAGCCTTTTATCCATACTTACACATTTCGGTGTGCAAAGTTACTAAAAATAATTGAATTAGCCAAATGTTTCCCGCATTTTTTTAAAAAAAATATAAAAAAGTGAGAAAATATTTGCGCAATCCAAAAAAAATGTGTATCTTTGCACCCTGAATTATTTTGCATAAGAATAATCCAAACCATTAAATATTAAAAATTAACGTTTTTATTATGAAAAAATTTCAATTATTTGCGTCTATCATTGCCGTTGCAATGTTGACTGCTTGCGGTAACGATCTTCCCCAACCGGAGGAGATTACAGTCAATCCCAGCCCTCTGAAAGTAGTGGGCAACAAGGTAAGTGCCGAGATTTCGGGTACTTTCCCTGTAAAGAAATTTGAGAAAAAGGGTATCCTTACGGTTACTCCCGTTTTGAAATTCGCCGGACAAGAAGTGGTTGGTGAGACCGTTACTTACATTGGTGAGAAAGTAAAAGAGAACGGTATCATGGTTAGCTACAAGGAAGGTGGTTCGTACACCCAATCTTGCTCGTTTGACTATGTTCCCGAAATGGCTAAATCGGAGTTATATCTTCGCTTCACAGCCGTAGAAGGCAAGAAAGTGACCGAAGTTCCCGACTTGAAGATTGCTGATGGTGTAATCGCTACCCAAAAATTAGCGGCTGCCAAAGAGAACGAACCCGCGATCACTGCGGATAAGTTCCAACGTATCATTCAAGAGATGCAAGAGGCTGACATTAAGTTCTTAATCCAACAATCGAATCTTCGTCAATCCGAGACCAAACGTCAAGAAGTGAAAGACTTGACGGCTGCCATTAAAGATGCTGACAAGAACGAGAAAAAGGCTATCAACAAATTAGAGGTTAGCGGTTACGCTTCCCCCGATGGCGGTATGGACCTGAACACGAAATTGGCTAACCAACGTCAAGCCGCTGCTCAAAAGTTCTTGAAGAGTCAAATGAAGAAGGACAAAGTGAACGCAGAGATCGAGACCTCCGTTACCGCTGAAGACTGGGACGGCTTCCAGAAAGCCATCGCTGCCAGCGACATCGAAGACAAACAATTGGTTCTGCGTGTGCTGAGCATGTATACCGATCCGGAGGAGCGCGAGGCACAAATTAAGAACCTGAGCAGTGTTTATAAGACCATCGCTGAGGAGATCTTACCCGCTTTGCGTCGTAGCCGCTTGATCTTAACGACCGACCTGATCGGTAAGTCCGATGACGAGATCTTAGCCCTTGTAAAAGAAGACGCTTCGCAACTCAATGTAGAGGAGATGTTATATGCCGCTACCTTGGTAGAGGACGCTAACGAGAAGTTGGCTATCTATCAAAAAGTAGCTGACACCTTCGGTGACTACCGTGCTTACAACAATATGGGTATGATTCTCTTCGAGCAAGGCAACTACGCGGAAGCCATGAACGCATACCAAAAAGCATTAGAGATCAATGCCACCAATGCGGACGTTAACTACAACGCCGGTGTTTGCGCAATGGCAATGAACGACCTGGATAAGGCGGAGCAATTCTTAGGCAAGGCTGCCGGTACAAGTGCTGACCTGAAGACCGCTATGGGTACTCTTTACACGATGAAGGGTAACTACGCTGCCGCTACTTCGGCTTATGGCAAGAGCGCTACGAACAATGCCGCTATCCAACAAATCTTGAACGAGGACTACGCTGCGGCTCGTCAGACCCTGGCTGCTGTTAAAGAGCCCAATGCTACGACCGCTTATCTGATGGCTATCGTAGGTGCTCGCACGAACGATCGTGAGGCCGTTTACGCTAACATGCGCGTGGCTATCAGCCGCGACGAGGCTATCAAGGCCAAAGCTGCCAACGACATTGAGTTTGCCAAATACGCTGAGGACGCTGAGTTCCAAGAGATTATTAAGTAATACTTAGGATGTCGGTTTTATTTCCTAAGGTTAACAAACCCCGTGAGTGGGACTATCGCCCCATTTACTATGATGAGGAAAAGGAGGCGCGCAAGGAAAAACTTGCGCGTCTTCATCATGGCTCTTTTCGTGAAGAACACGAGAAACATATGATTGAACAGCAACAAAAACGCAAGTCGCGTTTGCTGATTCTGGTAGCGCTGTTACTGGTGGTTGTGCTGTTGTATTATTTCCTGATGTAATGGATATCGTTCGTCTTTTACCCGATGCTGTTGCTAACCAAATAGCCGCCGGCGAGGTTATTCAACGTCCTGCTTCTTGCTTAAAGGAGTTGGTGGAGAATAGTTTGGATGCCGGTGCAACCAGGATAGAAATCCTGGTGTTGGATGCAGGACGAACGATGTTACAGGTCATCGATAACGGTAAAGGCATGTCCGATACCGACACCCGTATGGCCTTTGAGCGTCACGCCACCTCGAAGATTCGGACCGCCCAGGACCTTTATTCGTTGCAGACGATGGGGTTTAGGGGAGAAGCCTTACCGAGTATCGCAGCCGTAGCCCACGTGGAGATCATGTCCCGCAGGGAAGAAGACGAAGTGGGGACTCTCATCGAGATTGCCGGTTCACAGGTGCTTAAACAAGAGTCTTGCCAGTGTGCGGTCGGGACGAACATCAAAGTCAAGGACTTGTTTTACAACGTACCCGCAAGGCGAAAGTTTCTAAAGTCCGACCAGACGGAACTGCGTAACCTATTAACGGAGTTTTATCATATTGCCCTCGTTTATCCCGAGGTACAATTTACGTTTGCCCATAACGACGAGATCCTCCATTCGCTACCCGCAGCCAGCGAGAAACAGAGAATCGAAGCCATCTTTGGCGGGTCGACCTCGCGTACCCTTTACACCTCCCGCTTTGTGGAGGTGAAATCCGAAACGGAATTAGTGACCATTCACGGACTCATCGGCAAACCCGAGGAGGCCACAAAGAATGCACAGCAGTATTTCTTTGTCAATGGCCGTTATATGCGGCACCCCTATTTCCATAAAGCCATCATGACGGCTTTTACAGGATTGCTGAGCGGGGAAAATATACCATCCTATTTCCTCTACTTCACCATCGCGCCGGATGCGATTGATGTCAACGTACACCCCACAAAGACGGAGATTAAGTTTGCGGATGAGCACCTTATCTTCCAGATTTTACTATCCGTCGTTAGGGAAGCGTTAGGGAAGTTCAATCTCTCTCCCTCCATCGATTTTAATCGCGAAGGAGAGATAGAGATGCCGCTCATTACGGACAAGACCCCCATCGCGCAGCCCTCGTTGATTGTGGACCCGGGATATAACCCGTTTCATCCGACAACTGCGAAAGCCCCTACCCGTTGGGAGAGTCTCTACACAACCCCTAAGACGCCATCCGCTTCGGGCGACATTATACCGGAGGTTTTTCTGCCGTCCCTCTTACCCGAAGGCTGGAAACCGTACCAGTATCAAGACAAGTATATCCTTTGTCCTTCGCCCTTGGGACTGATGGCGATTCAACAACATAGGGCTCATGTGGTTATCCTCTATGAGCAATACAAGGCCTTGCTGCAGCACCCCACCTACGCGTCCCAACAACTCCTCTTTCCGGAGGTGTTAGAGTTAACGATGGATGATATGTTGGTGGTGAGTCCGTTGCTGACAGACCTAAAAGGATTGGGATTCGAGATGGAGTTACTGGGAAAAGACGCCTATAGTATTTCGGGCGTTCCGGCTCTATTGGGTCAAACCAATCCCGTCAAAGCCTTGCAAGACGTTATCTACAGCGTTCGCGAGAGTGGCGCCACCGTAGAAAGCGGTTTCATCCATCCCATCGCTTTAGCCCTGGCTCAAGACACGGCTATTGCGGTAGGGCAGACACTGACCGAAGAGCAGATGCGCGACTTGGTAGAAAAACTCATCGTCTTACCCAATTATAGATTAACCCCCGATGGCAAGACCGTCCTAACCATCATCGACATCAACCTATGAAACATATTTACCTTTTCGTTCTTTGCGTTAGTTTGCTTGCTTGTTCCCGTCCGGACACATTGACGATTTTACACACCAATGATACCCATTCGCAGGTACTGCCTAAAGACGACGGACAAGGCGGCTATGCCCGTCGTATGGGACTGATTGCGCAAGAAAGGACCAGGGATAAGAACCTCCTTTTGCTCGATGCAGGTGATTTCTCCCAAGGAACCACATTTTATAATTTCTTCCACGGTCGCATCGAGGTAGATGCCCTTAATCGGATGGGGTATGACGCTATCACGTTGGGCAATCACGAGTTTGATAACGGAGTGGATACGTTAGCCTGTATCTTGAAAAAAGCGCATTTTAAAGTCGTTTGCGCCAACTACGACGTGCAAGGCACCCCTTTACAAGGAATCGTGAAACCCTACGCCCTCTTTTGGCGTAACGGGTTGCTTATCGGCGTGTTTGGTTTAGGATGCTCTCCCGCAGGTTTGATTGACTCTTCGCATTTTGCTCCGGTTCGTTATCTTCCCCCTTACGAGCGGGCACAAGAAGTGGCGGATATCCTTAAGAACCGTTGGCACTGCGATAAGGTCATCTGCTTGAGCCATATGGGAACCTATCCTCCGGCAGAGGGGGATTATAACGATATTCAAATGGCGGGGCAAACGCGTAACATCGACCTTATTATCGGCGGACACACCCATATGGTATACCAAAACATACAAGTTCCCAACGCGGACGGGAAACCGGTAACACTCGTTCAATCGGGCAAATCGGGTACTCAAATAGGCAAAATTTTATTAAAAATCGACAGAAATTAATCAAAGATACAAAAAAATTTGTATAATTCAAAAAAAAGTTGTATCTTTGCAGCGAAAATGGGGAATGCCCTATTTTGCGAAGGAAGAAAATTATTGTTTAACCCTTTATAAATCAAAACAATTATGGCAGAGATCGAATCGAAAGTTAAAGAGATTATTGTGGAAAAATTGGGTGTTGATGCTTCTCAAGTCACCAATGAAGCTAGTTTTTCGGCTGATTTGAACGCAGACTCCTTGGATACCGTTGAGTTGATTATGGAGTTTGAGAAAGAGTTCAATATCACTATTCCGGACGAGGATACGCAAAAGATCGTTACGGTAGGTGATGTGATTGCTTACATTCAAAAGGCTGTAGGATAAGAAGCAGGTCCTTTTATTGAGCATACGAGTTTACGGGAAATCTGTAAACTCGTGCTTTTGTCATTACGCATGAGCGCGCGTGAGCGCTCGCATACGCATATATATTTATGGAAATTAAACGTGTAGTTATTACGGGCTTGGGTGCTTTGACGCCCCTGGGCAACGATGTTCCCTCTACGTGGCAAGCCATGTTGGACGGCAAGAGCGGGGCAGCTCCTATCACTGCTTTTGATTGCAGTAAGTTTAAAACGCAGTTTGCTTGCGAAGTGAAAGATTGGGATCCGACCACTCTGATGGAGGCGAAAGAACTGCGCAAGTTAGATCGTTACCACCAACTCTCCGTAGGATCAACCAAGGAGGCCATCGCCGATGCAGGTATAGATATAGAAAAGATGGACAGCACCCGGATCGGTGTTATCTGGGGCAGCGGTATGGGTGGTTTGATTAACTTGGAGCAAGGTTTTGGAGACTATATCACCTCCGATCTGGTTCCCCACTTCAGTCCTTTCTATATTCCGAAAGCCCTCGTATCGATGGGAGCCGGTTGGATATCCCTGCTCTTTGGTCTCAAGGGTCCGAGTTTTACCGTCACTACGGCTTGTTCGTCCTCGTCGCACGCCATAGCGCAAGCCCTCGACTATATTCGTTTAGGTAAAGCGGATATCATCGTTACCGGCGGAGCGGATGCGGATGTAACGATTTCCGGTATTGGCGGTTTTAATGCGTTGCACGCCATCTCGACGCGTAATGACTCGCCGGCCACCGCTTCGCGTCCGTTCTCTAAGTCGCGTGACGGATTTGTCTTAGGCGAAGGTTCCGTTACACTTATCCTGGAAGAATATAACCACGCCATTGCCCGCGGAGCAAAGATCTACGGGGAAATCATCGGGGCGGCCATCAACTCGGATGCCTATCATATGACCGCACCTAATCCCGAAGGCGAAGGAGCGGCTCGGGTGATGGCATTAGCTTTACAAGATGCCGGTTTGCAGCCGCAACAAGTGGATTATATCAATACCCACGGTACCTCCACTGCCTTAGGCGATATCGCCGAACTCAAAGCCATTAAAGAGGTGTTCGGGGATCATATCTATAAGATGAACTTAGACTCTACCAAGTCTATGACGGGTCATATGATCGGAGCGGCCGGCGCTGTAGAAGCCATGGCTTGTATCTTAGCCCTTAAAAACGGTATTATTCCGCCTACCATCAATCATGAGGAGGAGGATGTGGATGAAAACATCGACTACCGCATTAACTTCACCTTTGGTAAAGCGCAACCGCGGGCCATCGATTATGCCATCTCCAATACGTTTGGCTTTGGTGGTCACAATGCTTGCCTTGTTTTCAAAAAATGGACGAATTAATGAACATAGCCATTGTAGGTGCTTCGGGGGCTGTAGGACAAGAACTGATAAAAGTCTTGCAAGAGCGGCATTTCCCGGTAGGCACCCTTCGTTTATTCGGTTCGGAGCGGAGCGCCGGAAGGACCTATCGTTTCAAGGACCAAGAGATTGTCGTGGAGCAGCTGCAACACGGGGATCAGTTTAAAGGTATAGACATTGCTTTTGTCTCAGCCGGTGGGTCTGTAAGCAAAGAGTTTGCTCAGGATATCACACGTTATGGTGCCTTGATGATAGATAACTCATCTTGCTTCCGTATGGATGAGGATGTGCCCTTAGTCATTCCCGAGATCAATGGGGAGGATGCCCTTCATCATCCGCGCAACATCATTGCCGTACCTAACTGCAGCACGATTGTGATGCTGATGCCCTTGGCACCCATTCACCGATTATCGCCCATTAAGCGTATTCACGTAGCCACTTATCAGGCGGCCAGCGGAGCCGGAGCCCAAGCCATGGCGGAGTTACAAGAGCAATATGCCCAGTTGGTTCATGGCCAAGAACCTACCGTAAAGAAGTTTGCCTATCAGTTAGCCTATAACCTCATCCCTCATATCGATGTGTTTATGGACAACGACTATACGCGCGAGGAGATGAAGATGCACAACGAGACCCGCAAGATCCTGCATACGGATGTTCAGGTGAGCGCTACGTGCGTGCGCGTGCCCTCGCTTCGCTGCCATTCGGAAGCGGTGTGGATAGAGACCGAACAACCCTTGGATATAGCTACCGTTAAGCAAGGGATAAGCAAGATGCCCGGTTGTCAATTAATGGATGACCCGGCAACCAAAACCTACCCTATGCCCCTGTTCTTAAGCGGCAAAGATGAGGTGTTCGTCGGACGCATCCGACAAGACTATACGTGTCCCACCGGCCTCACGCTATGGACGGTCAGCGACCAGATACGCAAAGGTGCAGCCCTGAATGCGATACAGATAGCCGAATATGTGATAGCGCATGCAAACTAATTCTAATATAATAGAAATAATGGCACCCGTAGGGTGCCGGGAGAGTTTGGCGGCCGCCATCGAAGCGGGTGCTACGAGCGTCTACTTCGGGGTAGAACACCTGAATATGCGTGCGCGTTCGTCTGCCAACTTTACTTTAGACGATTTGCATCAGATTGTATCGCAATGTCGGCAAGCCGGAGTGAAGACGTATCTAACCCTCAATACGGTGATGTACCCGGAGGACCTTGCGCTTATGCGTACGATTGTGGACCACGCCAAGCAAGCGGGTATCGATGCCATCATTGCCGGTGATATTGCCGTCATGCAATATGCCAATGAGGTAGGCGTCGAGGTTCACCTCAGTACCCAACTCAATATCTCCAACACCGAAGCGTTACGGTTCTATGCGCAGTTTGCCGATGTCGTCGTGCTGGCACGCGAACTGAATATCGACCAAGTAGCCTCCATCTATCAAGATATCGAAAACCAACACATTGTAGGTCCTCACGGACAACCGATTCGTATTGAGATGTTCTGTCACGGAGCGTTATGTATGGCGGTCAGCGGCAAGTGTTATTTGAGTCTAAACAATCTGGGAGCCAGTGCAAATAGGGGAGCGTGCATGCAAGTATGCCGCAGAGGATATATTGTCAAAGACAAACAGTCGGATCTCGAATTAGAGGTGGACAATCAATATATTATGTCTCCCAAGGATTTGAAGACCATTCATTTCCTCAACAAACTCCTCGATGCCGGAGTAAGGGTACTCAAGGTTGAAGGCCGCGCCCGCGGACCCGAATATGTCAAGACCGTAGTGACCTGCTATCGCGAGGCGGTAGAGGCTTGGCAGCAAGGGCTCTATGCCGACCCGATGATTGAAAAGAAGATTGAGGAATGGAACGAGCGACTGAGTCGCGTCTTCAATCGCGGTTTTTGGGATGGGTATTATTTGGGGCAGCGTTTAGGAGAGTGGACCCACGAATATGGTTCCCGTGCGACCCGTAAAAAAGAGTACGCGGGTAAGTGCACGAATTTCTTTAAGAACCTCAGTGTAGCGGAGTTTTTTATTGAGGCGGTAGACCACATCTCCGAAGGGGACGAGCTGATGGTCACCGGGGAGACCACCGGGGTTTATGAGTGTGTCGCTCACGGGATGCGCAACAGTAAAGAAGAGGAGAAACAGGTTATTCAACAAGGGGCTTATTTCTCCCTTAAAGTAGACAAAATACTCCATCGTGGAGATAAACTATTCGTTTTACGTCAAGCATGAACTTCTCTTCCCTCATAGCATCTCCGATTACGGCCGTTTGGCCCCTTTGGATTCTGTTGATAGCCTTACTCTTATTCACGATAGCGATGATTAGGCGACCCAAACTCTTCCGTACGATTTGGAAGATGAGTTTTTCGTCCTTTGATCGTGTCTATAACGACACCTCTATCCAATGGGGCAATGCCTTTGACTTGCGGTTGGCTTGCGTATTGGTTTTTGCCTTATCCCTACAGATTCTTGTCTATCAAGAGGGACCCTTTACTTTCACCCGATACCTTCTTCTTCTAATCAGTGTCATCGCTTGGGCCTACTTAAGACGGGGTATCCGGTACGCCATTGAGACGGGGATTAAACTCAAGAACAAAGGATTCCCCTCCGGTTTCTTTATGGGATTAGGTGTGCTGATGTGTATTCCCTTGTTTTTTGCCGACCTCTTCTATGTCCTATGGGATTGGGATATGCCTTGGCTGATCGTCTCAGGAAGCGTAGTGCTCCTATGGTTAGGTGTTATCTGGGCTAAACTATATCATTTTTTTGTCCGCGGATGGAAATCGTTTCTAGCGTTGGTCGGCTATTGGCTTATGGTAGAAGTAGGTTTCCTCTTTGGTCTTTATGAATTAATCAAACTGGTATGATAAAAAAGATTCTTGTATCACAACCTCGTCCACAAAGTGAGCATAATCCCTATGCGGACTTGGAAAAACGTTTTGGAGTGGAATGCGACTTCTACCCTCTCCTCTCCATCGAAGGTCTGACAGCGCAGGAGTTTAGGCAACAACGCATCAACCCGCTCGACTATACAGCCGTACTCTTCAACTCCCGTTTGGCCATCGACCATTTCTTCCGTATTTGCGAAGAGATGCGACTCACCATTCCGGATACGATGCACTACTACTGCATCTCAGAAGCGGTCGGGAACTACTTGCAGAAATATATCCAATATCGAAAACGGAAAGTCTTCTTTAGCGAGAACAACCGCTTCTTAGATTTGCTTCCCGCCATGAATAGGCGTCCGCAAGAACGCTATATGATGGTCATGTCCGATCTGCACAACGAGGATGTGATTAATATGTTTGCCGAGCATAAGATAACCATCACCCCGGCAGTGATGTATCGTACCGTTCCGGCGGTTTGGCCGAAAGATAAACCCTTTGACTACGACCTCGTGGCCCTCTTTACGCCTACCGGTGTAGCTGCTATTCACAAGAACTTCCCTAAACTCCAACCCGACCAATGTCACTTTGCCTGCTTTGGTGCTAACACGCAACAAGCCTTGGAGAAATTAGGATTCCCCATAGAGATTGCAGCACCTACGCCCCAATGTCCGTCTATCCCCGCTGCGATTGCCAAGTACTTAGAGGAGAATGCCTAAGTTCCCGAAAATAGAAAAACTCTGTTCTTTGTCGGCTATCCAACAAGTACGACTAGAAGGAAAACGGCATAATGCTTGGCCTCTTCGTGCTGTTTACTCTATTGCATCCGCACCTACCCATCAAGTACTTTTATGGGCGCCCAAAGCCTTATTCAAGCACGCGGTAGACAGAAACTTATTGAGACGGCGTATGCGGGAGAGTTATCGGTTGCATAAAGATTTACTGCCCACAGAACCCATTTACCATATTGCCATCTATTATACGGATAAACAAATCCAACCCTCAGCGGTGATTGACTCCGCGATGGTTAAAATACTCACCCACCTTGCCAACCATTAATACGATCATACGAAAAATCTTTCTCTTGCCGGTCTATTTCTACCGCTACTGCATCTCGCCTTTGACACCCCCTTCGTGTCGATATACACCGACCTGCAGCCAATATATGGTAGAAGCCGTGATGAAATACGGAATCTTCAAAGGCGGCTGGTTGGGTATCAAACGCATCCTGCGTTGCCACCCATGGGGAGGAAGCGGTTATGATCCTGTACCCTAACAAAACGAAAACTATGCGCATCGATATTATCACAGCTTGCCCCGAGTTATTGGAATCCCCCCTTAACCACTCTATTATCCAACGAGCAAAGGATAAGGGATTGGTGGAGATTTATGTCCATAACTTACGCGACTATACCACCAATAAACATCGCAAAGTGGATGACTATGCCTTCGGATTCGGAGCCGGGATGGTACTACAGATCGAACCCATCGACCGGTGTATCAGTGCGCTCAAAGCCGAACGCGATTACGACGAGATCATCTTTACCGCCCCCGATGGGGAACGTTTTACTCAAAAAGAGGCCAACACCCTATCCCTTAAGCAAAATATCATCATCCTCTGCGGTCATTATAAAGGGGTGGACCAACGGGTACGCGACCATCTCATTACCAAGGAATATACGATAGGCGACTATGTGCTTACCGGAGGCGAGATGCCCGCAGCGATTATGACCGATGCTATCGTAAGATTACTCCCGGGAGCTCTTGGAGATGTAGAATCCGCTCTCAACGACTCCTTCCAAGATGGTTTACTTGAAGCGGGTGTCTATACCCGACCGGCCGAATATAAGGGCTGGAAAGTACCGGATATCCTCATTAGCGGTAACGAAGCAAAGATTGCCGACTGGCTCTACGAGCAGTCGCTTGAACATACCAAAGAACGCCGTCCCGACTTATTAGAAGAATCATTATGAAAAAGCAAGGTCTATTATTCTTACTCATCCTCTGTAGTTCTGTTCTTAACGCACTAACGATCCCGTCAGGAACATTCTATTACGATAACTCCAAGACACAATACCATTCTGTCAAGTTCGTGTATGGAACAAACACGGCTTCCTATATCGTAACCATGCCCAACCTGAGTGCCGATATCCAAGGTTGGAACAAGAACACCACCCTCTCTCTGACAATGAACTCCACTGTTTTGGGTATAGAGCGTTATTTCTTTGCCGAAACAGCCCTGGCGGATGGTACATATAATAATAAATCTATCAGTGCGCTGAAAGATGAGATTGCCAATGACCGCAACGAGAAACGGACGGCTACCCGAACAGACAATATACCTACAGGACAGATCTTTGTTCCTAATAATAACGACCAATGGGCACAAGGTTCGTGGCAACCACTCTCCAAGCCCAAAGCGGAGCCTTCGGGTACACTACCGGTGCTCTATATCAACACCAAGGATAGCAAACCCATCGAATCAAAAGAGACCTATCTTAAAGCCTACTATTGGCTCGACAATAAGGGCATAGAAGAGTATAAATCCATCGCCTCTAAGGACCAACCAGATACGATGCAGATTAAAGGGCGCGGTAACTATACATGGGAAGACTTTGACAAGAAACCGTTCCGTATCAAACTGAATAATAAAACCGCTTTGATGGGACTCAAGAAGTCCAAACACTTTGCATTGCTTGCTCACGCGGATGATACGTTCGGTTTCTTAAAGAACCCCAGCGGATTCTGGTTTAGCGAACATCTTGAGATGGCTTGGACACCCAAACACGAAGCCGTCGAACTCGTCCTCAATGGACAATATTGGGGCCTATATTTCCTAACGGAAGTAATCCGCGTGGATAAAGACCGCGTGAACATCGTCGAACAACCCGACAACTGCACCAACGCCGATTCTGTCACCGGCGGTTGGCTCATGGAGATAGATAACTATTGGGAGGACGAACCTTTACAAGTCCATAAAAAGGAGGGCAACGGCTCGCAGATTTGGGCAACCTTACATACACCCGAAGAGACTTCCCAAAAACAGTGGGAGTATATCAATAATGCTATTGTGTCCCTCGACCGGGCTATCTATGGTACCGACGCTGCTTTTGCCAATAAAGTAGATATAGAGTCTGCTGCCCGTTTCTATATCGTCCAAGAACTGATGGGCAACCGCGAGAGTTACCACGGCTCCTGCTATTTTTACAAAGATATGGGTGCCGATGCTAAATGGTTCTGGGGACCCGTGTGGGACTTCGGTAACTCCCTCTTTAATATGAACCAAACATGGATATACGAAGAATTCCCTTATGCTCCGCAGAACTTCGTAGGACAGATGAACACCCACGATAATTTCCACCAAACACTCATCAAGGCTTGGCAACATTTCCTCTATTATGAGTATGCAAATTATCAGTCTTATATCACTGCCTATGCCAATCATATAGCTGCTGCGGCAGCTAATGATAAGGCTCGTTGGCCCCAATATGGTAATGACAACGTAACCCAACGTTGCCAAGAGGTCATCAGCCTCATAGACAACCGTGTAAAATGGTTGAAGACGAAATGGGGCAACGGCAAGCCCGATCCCGGAACGGACATAAAAACAATGACACAAGGTTCAACCTCGTGTCATCGCAAAGTATTAGAGAATAACCAATTGCTTATTCGTGTGAACGGCCACGTTTACACAGCGCAAGGAACTCGCGTGGAATAGGGCTCGTAAACCGAACCACTTGTTCGCTCACGGGGTGCACAAACGCCAACTCCGTGGCATGTAAGGCAAGCCTATCCATCGGCGATTGCTCATTCCCATGGCCATACTTACGATCGCCTACCACAGGATGACCTATCGAGGCCATATGTACGCGAATCTGATTGGTGCGACCCGTCTCTAACTGTAACTCCACCATACTATACCCCTTAGTGCCTTCCTCTGCAACGGAAGACAGGACCTTATAATGCGTTACGGCTTTCTTACCCCCATCATCCACGGGCGAGGAATAGACCATGGCATGTTGTTCATCCTCCGTGAACCAAGAAGTGATAGTGTCCTCCTTCTTTTCGGGTACACCTTCTATTATAGATACGTACGTGCGCGTGCGCACGAGGTCCGACCAGTAGGTGCGCATATACTGTTGCAACTCCTGGCTCTTGGCAAAAACCAACAAACCGCTCGTCTCGCGGTCTAAGCGATGAACAACAAACACTCCCCCCTTAGGGTCTTGATGACGGACATAGGCTTTGAGTATTCCCAAAGCCGTTGTCTCCGAGGATACTTTGTTGACGGGAGCCGTCAAAAGTCCTACTTTCTTTTCGACTACGATAAGGTCGCTATCCTCATAAACGATACGTAACTTAGGATGACGCAGTTCGGTATTGCCTTTCGCGGCTACAATCATTACTTCGTCACCGATATTAAGCGGCATATCGTGACGGGTCTGTACGCTCCCATTCACCATCACCACGCGCCTACTTAGTAGCCCCTTGGCAGAGGTGCGGGAAGTACTCATCTTTTCCATCAAGAAGGGAAGTAACGTACCTGATACTTGTACCTTCAATGCGGTGTTATTCTTTTTTTTCTTATACATGACGAGGAGTAATCGCCACCCATGCCTTAAGGGCAGAGGCGTTGACCACAATAAAGACTACATTCAAAATAACGAGATAATAATTCGGTACGGGCAGCAAAGCATAGAAAACAACTCCGACAACACCATACAGCGTCCACCAAATCCAAGCGTCCGTCTTCTTATAGATGAGCCAGTAGTTTGCTTGCGCAGAGGAGCAGATAAGTCCTGCCCCTAAAAGTTTAAGTGCCACATGCTCTCCCCAGCCGTCTTGATAGATGGCGAGGGTGTTGAGTACATAATCGCCTGCAATAATCAAAGCAGCCACCAATAAGGACAACAGCAACTGATGTTTATTCAGCCAAGCAGGATTTAAACCCGTGTCGTCTCCTTTTTTCCAAACCACAATCGAGCGAATAAGGAAGGGAATAAACACGCAGAAATAAAGAACCACTAAATCCCATTGGCGCGTCAGGATAAACTGAACACCCAATAAGGCGGACATGGCAATACCTCCGTAAAAACCCAAATAGTTCTTCGGGTTCTTGACCGTCAGCACATAACCCACACCAATGATACTGGCAGCAAACCCAACACAAAAAGCGCTGCTGTTCCATGCCATCATAGGAAGATGAAATCCATATTCCACCCCACTGAGCACCAGGGTCAGTGCTGCAAAAATCGCTAAGGATATAAGGATGTTTTTTCCGAATTCTTTGACTAGTTGCATAGCTCGTTATTAAAAAAAGGCAGGTCAAGTGGCCTGCCTTTCGTTTTACTTCTTGTAGCGATTGCCGTAGCGCGACATGAACTTATCAACACGACCGGCAGTATCCACGAGTTTCGACTTACCCGTATAGAAGGGGTGAGAGGTGTTGGAGATTTCCAACTTAATCAGCGGATAACTAACGCCATCAATTTCAATACTATCCTTCGTAGCAGCAGTGGAGCGGCTGAAGAACTGAGTACCGTCTGACATATCTTTGAAAACTACTACACGATAGTTCTCCGGATGAATTCCTTTTTGCATAATCAATCCTTTCTTTACAGCAGCTTATTCAGCTACAACGTTTAACTTAATTTCAGCTTTTACTTCGCGGTGCAGACGAGCATAAGCTACGTGCTCACCTAACTCCTTAACAGCCTCAATGGTAATGATCTTCTTATCAATCTCAAAACCGGCTTCTTTCAGAGCGTCAGCTACTTGAGCGGTGGTGATGGTACCAAAAATCTTGCCATCCTCATTAGCCTTAGCGGCTAAGGTGATGGTGGTCATGGCCAACTTATTCGCCGTGCTTTGAGCCTCATCTAACAATTGAGCCATCTTCTTGGCTTGTTGTTTGATGTTCTCGGCGAGTTGCTTGCGATTGCTCTCGTTAGCGATGATAGCATACTTATTAGGGATCAAATAGTTACGTCCGTAACCATCTTTAACCTTAACGATATCGTTTTTGTAACCTAAGTTGGCTACGTCTTGAATCAATATAACTTCCATAATCTTTAAACTTTAAACATTAAACTTTAAACTTACTTCATCATATCGGTTACATAAGGCAGTAATGCCAAATGACGAGCTTTCTTAACAGCTTGAGCTACTTTGCGCTGATACTTAAGGGAAGTACCGGTGATGCGGCGAGGAAGAATCTTTCCTTGCTCGTTCAGGAACTTCTTCAAGAACTCAGGATCCTTGTAGTCAATGTAACGAATGCCGGCTTTCAAGAAGCGGCAATACTTTTTCTTCTTTTGTTCGTTCTGCTGCGGAGTCAGATAGCGAATCTCTTCATTGTCTTGTGCCATGATTAAGCCTCCTCTTTTTTAAAGTTGTTACGACGTTTCTCAGCATACTCAAAAGCATACTTGTCCAGACGAGTCGTCAAGAAACGAATGATTCGCTCATCACGACGGAATTCTGTCTCGAGCGTTGCTACCATCTCGGGCTCTGCATCAAATTGAAGCAGGCAATAAAAACCCGTGGTCTTAGCTTGGATGGGGTAAGCTAATTTCTTTAACCCCCACTCTTCACGATTAAGAATGGCACCACCATTCCCCGTGAGAAGGTTCTCGAACTTGTCTACCGTTTCCTTTGTCTGCGGCTCAGACAAAACGGGGGTAAGAACGAAAACGGTTTCGTAATGATTTAACATAAACTTTTTGTTTTTAATTAATGAATAATGTTTTTTATGCGCCTGTTCGCACACGTCGCGCGAAAAAGCGTGCAAAGGTAGCAATAATTTTTCATATATGCAAATATTTTTGAAAAATAATGCAATTTTTCTTGCCTATATCAAAAAAATTGCCTATCTTTGCACAAAAATTAGATGAATTATGCGTAAGATTCTCGTTTTTATTTTTCTCATTGCCGGTTTGCTTTACGGATGCCAACGTCCTCAAGTTCGGGTAGACCAATCTACCTCTATTCCTGTAGACGCCACTTTGGATAGTATTCAAGACACTGCCTATCTTACTTTCCTCGCCCCTTATATCGAAGCACTTGATAAAGAAGGGGAAGTCGTTATAGCCCACGCCGACCAACCTCTCCTCTATGGGGAACCCGAAGGTTCGCTGATGAACTGGGCCTCCGACGCCCTACTCAATCAAGCTCGAAAATATTACCCCGGGCGCGTGGATATAGCCATTGTAAATAAAGGCGGACTGCGTACCGAATGGCAAGCCGGGGATATCACCATTCGGAATCTCTATGAACTTATGCCCTTCAACAATGTTCTTGTTGTGCTTACCCTTCAAGGCAAAGACCTATTGGAATTATGTCAGATCTTCGTAGAAGATTATGGCCAAGGAATAGCAAACATGACGATCATCGGCGAAGAAAGGCAATTGGCGGAAGCTCGCATCGGAGGTCAGCCCATCAATCCCGAGGCTTTTTATACTGTCGCTACCAGCGACTATTTGGCGGGCGGTACCGACCACATGATTCCGCTCACGCGCTCGATTGAGACTTGGACATGCGGCAGGGTCATTCGGGACCTATATATTGACGAGGCCAAACAACAGCAATCCCTCCCCGCCATTCTGGATCATCGTTTCATCATTTTATAAATTCATCATTATGAAAAAAGCCTTTTATTCCGTTATTCTTTCTGCACTCTGCGTCACGAGCACATGGGCTTGCACGAATTTTCTCGTCGGTAAGAACGCTTCCATAGACGGGAGCACTATCATTTCTTATGCGGCTGATTCTTATTCCTCCTATGGTATTCTCGCATTTTATCCCGCATCAGACCATGCTGCCGGCACTATGCGCAATGTCTATGATTGGGATTGCGGTCGTTTCCAAATGCAGATTCCCGAACCCGCTCACACCTATTCCGTCGTAGGGAACATGAACGAGCATCAGCTCACCATTGGCGAGACCACCTGGGGCGGACGCGAAGTTTTGTGGGATACGGTGGGCATCGATTACGGCAGTCTTATCTATATCACCCTTCAACGCTGCAAGACCGCTAAGGAGGCCATCCTATATATGGTCACGTTAGTAGAGCAATATGGCTATGCCAGTGAAGGCGAGTCGTTCTCTATTGGTGACCCGAACGAGGTATGGATTATGGATATGATTGGCAAAGGAGCCGGTCGCAAAGGTGCCAACTGGGTAGCCGTTCGTATTCCGGATGACTGCATCAGTGCCCATGCCAACCAAGCCCGCATCACCACCTTGCCTTTAGCCAAGGCGAAAACAGCGAAACTAACCTGGTTAGATAAGGACAAGAAACAATCCGCATCATATATGATTTCCAAAGACGGACAATGGATGTGGTCGAAAGATATCATCACTTTTGCAAGAGAGAAGAAGTTTTTTGAGGGAGAGGATAAAGATTTCAGTTTCCAAGCCGCTTATAATCCCTTCGAATTCTCGGGCCTCTATGCTTGCGAAGCTCGCGTATGGTCTTTCTTCAATCATTTCTCTGACGAGATGGACACCTATTTTGCTTATGCCACCGGTCAAACCTACCTCGCCACCAACGGGCAAGATGCCGGAGAGCCTATGCCGCTATGGATTAAACCCAACCGCAAGGTAGGCGTACGCGATATCCAGGCTTGTATGCGCGACCACTACGAGGGAACCCCTATCGACATCACCCAAGGTGTCGCAGCCGGTCCTTGGCATTCCAGTTTACGATACGGCGGACTGAGTTTTAAGTATGATAGCATCACTTATTGGTATCCCCGTCCCACAGCTACCCAACAAACCGCTTGGTCTTTTACCGCTCAAATGCGTCCGAATGCGGAAGGAATCTTCTGGTTTGCGGTAGATGACGCCGCCACTTCCGTATATGTGCCCGTTTTCTGTACGATCAACGCTATTCCCGTCTGCTACCAACAAGGCAATGGAGACCTCTATACTTACTCCCCTACCTCAGCTTGGTGGGCGTTTAACTTTGTAGCCAACTGGGCTTATACTAAGTACGATCGGATGCGTCCGGAGATTGAACGAGAACAAGTTAAATGGGAGGATAAGTTTTTTGCCCAACTGCCGGGCATAGACGCTAAAGTCGCCAATATGAGCAAGGAGGATAGAACCGCTTTCCTTACTAATTATACTTGTGCACAGGCAACCCAACTCGTTGCTGCCTGGAAAGAACTGGACACGTATCTTCGCGTCAAATATATTGATGGTCAAGAGCGAAAAATGAAGGACGGACAATTCCTTTACAATGCCTATGGCAATCCGGAAGCACCCAATCGTCTACCCTATCCCGACGAATATTTACAAACCCTTATAAACGAAACACTTCATGAATAATCTTACCAATCTTCAACCCCGGGAAGTATTTGCTATCTTTGATGAGATAACACGTATCCCTCGCCCTTCGAAACACGAAGAGCAAATCAGTCAATGGCTTCAATCCTTTGCCAAACAGCACCATATCGAATGTGTGACAGACGAAGCAATGAACGTCATTATGCGCGTTCCCGCGACGGCCGGTTACGAGTCTCATCCGGGAATTATTTTACAGGCGCATATGGATATGGTATGCGAGAAAAATAGCGACATTCAACACGATTTCTTCACCGATCCTATTCTTACCTATGTTGATGATGATTGGATCAAAGCCAAAGGGACAACCCTTGGCGGTGATGACGGCATAGGGATTGCCCTCGCCTTAGCCGCGATGACTTCCCCTTCGTTGAAACACCCTGCGATGGAGTGTCTCTTCACAGTGGACGAAGAAACAGGCCTCACCGGAGCGGACAAACTCAAAGAAGGTTATCTGCATGGTCAACGTCTCATCAACCTCGACAGCGAAGATGACGGACAGATATTCATCGGCTGTGCCGGAGGAATAGACACCTTGGCCAAGATGCACTATCAGCCCCTCATCCCGTGCCCGGCTCAAATGTTTGGTGCGAAGATTAGTGTGAAGGGGTTATTAGGAGGCCATTCGGGTGATGATATTAACAAAGGTCGCGGCAATGCCAATAAGGTGCTCGCACGTTTCCTTTACACCCTCTTCCTTGACCCGAGAACCGCCACACAAGGTTCGCTTCTAAGTTCCTTTAACGGAGGAAATCTACGCAATGCCATTGCCCGCGAAGCGGAGGCGGTGGTGGCTGTTCCTATGGACAGAAAAGAGGACTTGCGCATTCTGCTCAATCACTATATTGCAAAGGTAGAAGCGGAAATAAAGGATATTGAAAAAGAGTTGGTCATCGACCTTGATAGCATGAACACAGACGGGCTCCGTTTCTTGACACCCGTTGATGCTCAGAAACTGATTCGTACTTTGTACGCCTGCCCTCACGGAGTGATAGCAATGAGTAAGGATATTCCCGGTTTAGTGGAGACCTCTACCAACCTGGCTTCGGTGAAGATGCGAGACGGGTATATCGAGATCAACACCTCCCAACGCAGTTCGGTGGAGAGCCGCAAACACGAGATTAAAGAGATGGTCGAATGTGCGTTATCGCAAGCGTGCGATGAGATTACACATGGCGACGGGTATCCGGGTTGGACCCCGAATGTACACTCCGAACTGATGCAGATCACGAAACAGGCCTACATCGACCTCTTCCACGAGGAGCCGAAGGTACTGGCCATCCATGCCGGATTGGAGTGTGGTCTGTTCTTAGAGAAATATCCGTATTTGGATATGGTATCCATCGGCCCGCAAATGGTAGGTGTCCACTCGCCGCAAGAGCGTTTGAGTATCTCCTCCACTGCCCGCTGCTGGCAATGGTTGCAACGCACACTTGAAGCATTATAACAGAAAAGAAAAGCAGGGCAAAACCCTGCTTTTCTTTTGGTTGCGGAGGATGGGATCGAACCACCGACCTTCAGGTTATGAGCCTGACGAGCTACCACTGCTCTACTCCGCGATATAGATTTGTCGGGATGACAAGATTTGAACTTGCGACCTCCGGTCCCCCAGACCGTTGCGCTACCGGACTGCGCCACATCCCGAGGCTTTTTTATCGAAAGCGGGTGCAAAGGTACAACTTTTTTTTCAATTAACCAAATTTTTGGCGATTTTTTTCAAAAAAACTTTATATTCGTCCTCTGTACATTGCGTTTGAAAGAGCGGATAATTTTCCTGTGTGATAGGTATCAACCTGGCACTTTGTATAGTCAGGACCCGCATCAGTTCCTCGTTTTTCTTCATTAAATCGATATACCACAATGCCTCTTTGAGTCCGTCTAAACCTTCAATACGCATAGCACTACCCTCTCCGTATACCGGCAAGACTTGGATGTCAAAGTCGCGTATCAAGAACTGCGAGAAGTTAAACAAGGCCGTCTCATACAAAAGGTCATTGAGCACCGTTTCCTCTACCGTTGGCATTAAGATAAGCACATAAGCCGGACCCTTAACCTCCTTGGATAGTTGCACTTGCTGTTGGGTGGGTTCATCGACTTTCTGTTGCTGCTGTTCGCGTTTACCCTCAAGGTTCGATAATGCCCCTCCTTTTTTCGTCTGCATCCCTTGACCTAACATAGCGAGCATATCTTTGGCTTTGGCACTTAGTTCATTCTCGGGATAAAGGGCAATCATCTCCTCCAGTGCTTGTTTGAAAGGCTCTTGCCCGTCTTGGCGGGCAACGGCTACGGCATTAAGGAAGAGAAAACGCGGAATCAGTTTTGACTCAGGATAGGTTGATTGGGCATAAGAGGTATTGGTCTTCACTTGTTTAAATTGGCCCTTCTTGAATGCCTCATACGTCGATTCATAGAGAGAGTCTTGCAAACGTTGTTGCGCTAACCACTCCGTTACTTCTGCCTCCGACAAGTGCTGCCGATTCGTCAGGGTTAGGGTATAACCCGGGTAGCGTCGTAGCAACTCTTCTCGCGTCTCATCAGCCAAGGCACTATCCTCCAATTGCACCCAATAGATATCCACCATCTTTGCCAAGGCTTGGGCTAAGAGACTATCCGAATTTTGCAAGTCCTCCGGCGTACGCGGGATCTGTTGAAAATAATACAACGGGTTATGCGGGTCATTAGCCCCCGCCGATTTCGCGGTAGCCGTAGTATCCGTTGATGTACTATCCGTTGCCGTCGTATCACCGGAAGCCATCGTCATATCCTCCATCTCCATCATCGTACTTCCGGACTTGCTGGCGCGGCGCCAGTTGTCTTCCAGTTTGCGGTTATTCCATTTTTTAGCAAACATCTGTTTGCCGGAACGAAGGAGATTATCGTTATAGAAATACCACTTACCGGCATCTCCGCCCCCACCGAGCATATTCATCGTGTTGATACCTTGTACGCCCGATAGTTGTGCTTCCCTTGCCGCTAAAGCCGCCGCCTCTTCGGCTTTCTTCTCCTCATCGATGAGCTGAGCCACTAACTGCTCACACACTTTCATTTGCTCCTCCTCCGTCAATTTACTCAAGCGTTGTAGGGAGTCTTGCAGTTGATAGGTTGTATATTCCTTAACCAACTCATCCAACACTTCAGCCCGTTTGCTGACGCGCGCATAAGCCTCGTCGGTAACAGATAAGATGGTCGCGGCCTCATTATAACACGGCTGCGCTTTCACATAATCGCGACGATCAAAATACAGGTCCCCCGCTACCAATAAAACGGAAGCCTTATCGTACCCGCCTTGCGTACTCTTTTCAATACCCAAATCGAAATATTCGAGGGCTTTGGTGGTATCTTTAGCCGACAAATAAATATGTCCTATCGCACCATAAAGTACATCCAGACGGTCCTTGTTTTTCTCCTGTTTTGTCATGCGGAGTAAGGACTTAACTCCTGCCAAACCATCCAATTGGGCGCGACGGATATGGGCATTCACGTCCATCTCTACAGGAGGTGTTAATCGTATTACTTTCTGATACGCATCCTTGGCCGCCGCCTTGTTTCCTTCCAACTCATATAACTGCGCTAACACATATTCAAAACGAGGACGATAGAGTTTACGTTTCTCTTCCGGTAAGGCAATCTTAACGTAAGGGATGGCGGCGTGGTACTGCTTGGTCTTGAGTAAGAAATCCGCCATATGAGCCGAATAAATAGGAGCATGTTCTCGACTAAGATCATCCACTTTCACCTTTTGAATCATCTCCTCCGCCTCATACAACCAGCCCATTTCCCCATAAGCACGTGCAATCCACAACTGGCAGCAAGCCTGCATATCCGGATCGTTTTTATAGTGATTGAGAATATACGTAAATGTACCTACACTGCCTAAGAAATCCCCTTTATGAAACTCCGCCTGACCCAAACGAAGCCATGCCTTTCCCATCTGATTATTAAACTCCTCGGACTCCAACCAACGTTTATATTCGGGATCGTTGCGTTTCTTCGGATCGGGTTTGGGTTTCGCCTTAATGGAATGCAACTTAATACACTTGCGGCATTTCTCAATGGTCACCTCCATCTGACTCGCAGCCGCTTGTGCAGCCGAGGGATTGGAAATGGGATACAGGTTCAGCACCTTCGTATAATCATCTTTGTTCGCCTTATTAATAGCCTCTAACCCTTCGTTATAAGTGTTATTGCCATTGAACATAATGTTATACTTCACCTTCGTTTGATGGAAGGAGCGTGTCGCCGGGGTGTTCTTTTGCGTAGAACAGCCGACGGCAACCATCAGAACCAGTAACAAACCATATGTCTTACAACCCTTTAACATGCGATGGTGCAGGGATAAACTCTTTAATATATAGGGGATCAAAATAGGCCAACGCTTTATCTTTCACAATAGCCTCCGGTATTAACCGCTCCGCTAGCTCACCCATGGCAGAGGCCATCGGTACCACATCCGAAACGAAAGAGGTGCGCTCACCCGCCAACACGTTTTCACATTTCATTGCGCCATCACCGAAGAAAACAAGGGCGTGCTCTTTACGTTCCTCTCGCCAACTATCGGCATCAATAATCTTCGCCTCAATGGGACTTACCTGGGTAAGGTTCGTATCATAGAGCGCAGTATACACCTCCATTCGACGGGCATCAATCATCGGACAGAGCCACGCGGATGCGTCCACTTTATGGTCACGCAAAAAAGTAGCTGCAAGCACTTGGGGTGTCGGAAGCGGATAAAGCGGGATTTGACGACCATAACATAATCCTTTGGCCAGACTCGCACCAATACGCAGACCCGTATAACTCCCCGGTCCCTCACTCAACGCAACCCCGTCAATAGGCAGATGTAAATTTTGGGCTTGCTGCAAGATTTCGTCCACAAACATCGCTAATAATTGAGCATGATTGCCCTCGGTGAGATTGACTTTCTCCACCACGGGTTGTCCGTCCTTAACCAAGGCTGCCGAACAGACTTTTGTACTCGTTTCAATACACAAAAATGTCATATTCATCCAAAATAACGTGCAAAGATAAAAAAAACTATCGATATTTGCAAAAAAAATTGTTTTTTTCGTTTTATTTTTATACTTTTGCACATAAATTTTACATTTATGAGCAAGAATATCGTTGTTTTTACCGGTGCCGGGGTGAGTGCCGAAAGCGGTTTAGGTACCTTCCGTGATTCCGATGGGTTATGGGAAAAATACCGCATCGAAGATGTATGTACCCATGAGGCTTGGCTGCGCAACCCGCAACTCTGTGTGGACTTCTACAATGCCCGTCGCAAAGACTGTTTGGCCGCACAGCCCAATGCGGCGCATTATGCTATCACGCGCTTGCAAGAAGTCTTTCCCGACACCCGAATCATAACACAAAATATCGATGACTTGCATGAGCGGGCGGGTAGTCGCAACATCACCCATTTGCACGGGGAGATAACCAAGCTCCGCAGCGAAAACGATGAAATAGCTACCGTACCGCTTCAAGGTTGGGAGCAACACTATGGCGATCGCCATCCGGATGGTAGTTTATTGAGACCTTACATCGTCTTCTTTGGGGAGGGCGTACCTTATTTCTCACAAGCGTGCGCCATTGCCTCCGAGGCAGACATCTTAATCGTTGTCGGCACCAGTCTCAATGTCTATCCCGCAGCGTCATTACTCCAATATGCTCCTATGGATGCCATCATCTATCTGGTGGACCCGGGTATGCCGGAGATGGGGCTCTATCAAGACAGAATACAACACCTCCGGAAGAAAGCTTCCGAAGGTGTACCTGAAATCG
>CALCGR010000074.1 GCA_937901025.1 uncultured Bacteroidales bacterium | reverse complement strand
GACTATGTAGGTCTGGACGAGTATATCGAGAAGATCAAGGGCGGTTGGACGGATATTGACGTGATTATCACCATGCCCCAGATCATGGGTAAGATTGGTGCCCTGGGTCGCGTACTCGGTCCTCGTGGCTTGATGCCTAACCCCAAATCCGGTACGGTTACCATGGATGTAGCCAAGGCGGTGAAGGAAGTTAAGCAAGGTAAGATCGACTTCAAAGTGGATAAGTTTGGTATTGTACATACTTCGATTGGTAAAGTTTCCTTTACGGCGGAGGCGATTGCTGAGAATGCGAATGAGTTTATTCAGACCATTATCAAGCTCAAACCCGCTACCGCTAAGGGAGAATATATCAAGAGCATTTATCTTTCCAGCACGATGAGTCAAGGAATTAAAATTGATGCTAAAACTCTTTAATTTTAAACTGAAACGATTATGAAAAAGGAAGATAAAAGTGCTCTGATTGTAGAGTTACAAGAGACATTAGGTCAATATCAACATTTCTACCTGACCAATATCGAAGGTCTGAATGCTGAGAAGACTTCCGACTTACGTCGCAAGTGTTTCAAGAACGACATCAAACTTGTCGTTGCCAAGAACACGCTGCTCCGTAAGGCTATGGAAGCCAAAGGAATCGATACCTCTCTGTTTACGGCATTAAAAGGTAACACCGCTTTGATGTTCTGCAACACGGGCAACGCCCCTGCAAAACTCATCAAGGAGATTATCAAGGCCGAGAAGGGTAAAGAGAATGTAAAGCCGGAATTGAAGGCTGCTTATGTAGAAGAAACGGTTTATATTGGTGCACAGAACCTCGAGTTCCTCTCCACTATCAAATCCAAGAACGAACTTATTGCCGACATCGTTGCATTGTTGCAATCGCCTGCTAAGAACGTTGTTTCTGCACTGCAATCCGGTGGTACCACCATCCACGGCGTTCTCAAGACGCTGGGAGAAAGGGCTTAAGAAAGCCGCATAAAAAGTAAAAATTAATTATTAACCATTTAAATATCACAATTATGGCAGATATTAAAGCTATTGCTGAACAATTAGTAAATCTTACTGTTAAGGAAGTTAACGAGCTCGCTCAAGTATTAAAAGAAGAGTACGGTATTGAACCCGC
>CALCGR010000073.1 GCA_937901025.1 uncultured Bacteroidales bacterium | reverse complement strand
AAATAGTAATTTAGGCGCAGTTTGCCCTAAATTTTTATTGTCTTCAGAAAAGTACTCTTCTCATTAGTTCTTTGTGTCCTAAATTCAAAAACAGGTATATGTTTTTCCAAAAATCGTTCAAAAAACTGATTTTTGCAAAGTCTGAGTTACAACAAATTCGCATAAATTGTATGCCTTCACCCTACCTTTACGTCATTTTTCTAAAAAATGCACCTTTTTCTTGAATTTTTTTCAGAAAAACTTGGCACGATTTTTGTAAAGTAGAGATAGCAAAAAGAAAATAGGAAACCGAAAAAGTGGTGAAAGTTTCCAAGTTTCTTGCATATGTCAGAAAAAAGTAGTACCTTTGCAGCGTGTTTTGAAAAACAATACTATGGCTGAGAATCAGAAAGAACAGATTTTAGAAGCGGCGAGTGAGAAAATGCGCATCGCAGGTATCCGCTCCGTATCCATTGACGATATCTGCCGCGAGTTGGGAATGTCCAAAAAGACGTTCTATGTCTATTTCGAGACCAAAGATGCACTGGTGGATGCTCTCCTGCGCCGTCGCGAACAAGCCCAAGAAGACGAATATCTAAAGTCCGTCAAAGGCAAAAACGTGGTGGATATTCTGGTGAGCGCTATTCAGATTCTCAAGAAACCCCAAGACGTGAGGCAGATACCTCCCGTACTATATGACCTGAAGAAATATTATCCCCAAGCCTTCGCCGAGCACTTGGCACGAGTGAAAGCGCGCAATAAAGAGTTGTTCCAGTCGTTCTTTGAGGCAGGCGTTCGGGAGAAAGTGTTCCGCGAGGATATAGACCCGAAAATAACCGCAATCCTCTTTGCTAAACTGCACGAGTTGATGATTGAAGAACTCGCCACGGCGAAGGATAAAAACCTATGCGCGCGTGTCAGTAAATATGGATTGGATGTGTTGTTCAGAGGAGTCATATCGGAGGAAGGAAAAGGGATGATTGAGAAGAGATTAAAGGATTGAGGATTGAGGAAATAGGAATTGATAAATTAAAAAGTATATGAAAAAGATTTTAGTAATTGTAATCTCCTTGTTGACCTTCACGATGATGGAGGCGCAAGAGGGTTTGGTGCTCTCGTTAGACGAGGCGCAGGAGTATGCCGTGAAGCAGAACCGCTCCATGCAAAACGCATCCTTAGAGGTGCAACGTGCCCACGCGCAACGTTGGCAGACGATAGCCGCGATGCTGCCGCAAGCCGATGCTTCGTTCGGCAGAACGATGATGTACGACTCCACTTGGAACGAAAAAACCATCTCCCTCGGTATGCCCGGAGTCAAACCGATGTCTATGTCCCCCTATCAATTTACGGCTACCGCTTCGATCGGTATCAACGGACAGGCCATCGTAGGAGCCTTGCTACAAACGCTCGCCATCGAGATGCAGGACATCACCCGCAAACAGACGGAAACGGATCTGAGAGGGAAAGTGATGACATCGTATATGTCGGTACTCGTGATGGAGGATGTGATAGACCTGCTCGACTCGACCTTAGCGAACATGCAGAAACTGGCTAACCAAACGAAAGAGATGGTCGCTGTCGGTGCGGCAGAGAGTACGCAATACGACCAGATGTTAGTGCGCGTGAATGCGATGAAGAATAACGTTAGTTCAAACAAACGAAATGTAGAACTGGCGTATAACGCTTTGCGTGTGCTCTTAGGCGTAGAGGCCGATACGGAGTTATCGCTCACGACCACGATTGATGATGTGGCTACCGGAGACAGAGTGCTAAACCTGCTGTCGGAGACCTTTAATATCCACAATAACTACAACTACCAACTGCTCGAGAAGAACGTGGATATAGCCAAGAAGAATATCCACATGGCCGGTTGGGCTTATGGTCCTACCTTGTCGGGGTTCTATCGCTACACGGGACAATACGGAAAAGACGTGTTCACGATGATGTCCTCGCCTCATACGGTAGGTTTCTCTGTAAGTATGCCTATCTGGTCCAGCGGTCAACGCGCCTCCGGAGTGCACGACAAACGTATCGCCTTACACGAGGCAGAGAATACGCTGGCAGAGACAACGGATAACCTGAGTATTCAAGATAAACAGTTGCGCTACAACATGACGAATGCGTACGAGATCTTCCTTAACGAGAAAGAGAACATCGAAGTGTCCGCCAGGGTGATGAGCAATGTGATGAATAAATATACGTGGGGTGCCGCCTCGCTGTTGGAACTGACCAACGCCAGTAACGATGTGATTACGGCCCAACAGAGTTATGTGCAAGCCACACTGACGCTGGTGAATGCGTACGTAGAACTCGAGAAGTTCCTGCATAATGAGAAATAGAAGGAGTAGAGGAGTAGGGGAGTAGAGGAGTAGGGAAGAACAAAAGATAATAAATAAACATAATATGATATGAAAAAAGTACTTTTATTACTGCCGATGGCGATAATGACCATCGCGTGCAG
>CALCGR010000072.1 GCA_937901025.1 uncultured Bacteroidales bacterium | reverse complement strand
AAAAAACTCACAGAACGTCTCCCGAAAGGGGAGGTGGTAGTTATCCCCCTAGACTCCTATTACAACGATTCCTCGGATGTGCCCGAAGAGGAGCGTCAAAAGATTAATTTTGACCATCCCGATGCGTTCGAGTGGAAGTTGCTGCGTCGTCACTTGCAGGAACTCAAGGAGGGCAAGAGTGTAGAGCAACCTATCTACGACTACATCACCTCCACCCGTCAGGCTCAGACCGTACACATCGACCCGAAAGAGGTCATCATCGTAGAAGGAATCTTAACCCTCTGGGACAAGCCGCTACGCGACCAGATGGACCTGAAGATCTTCGTAGACGCCGATCCCGACGACCGCCTGATACGCGTCATCGAGCGCGACATCGTAGAGCGCGGACGTACAACGGAGATGGTCATCGAGCGTTATCAGCGGGTACTCAAACCGATGCACGAGCAGTTTATTGAGCCTTGCAAACGGTTTGCGGATGTGATCATCCCGCAAGGAGGTCACAACAATGCCGCCATTAATATGATGAGTAAGTTCATCAAACAACAACTGCGTGGGGAATAACTTATTTCTACAGCTCTTTTGGACGTATCTCAAAATCGGTACCTTCACCCTCGGTGGAGGGTACGCGATGCTCCCCCTCATCGAGCGGGAAGTGGTAGAGAAACACCAATGGATTGACGCACAAGAGTTCGTCAACATGATGGCTTTGGCGCAAGCGGCTCCGGGTCTGATAGCGGTGAACTCCGCCATCTTCATCGGTTGGAAAATCTACGGCTGGAAAGGGATAGTAGCGACGGTGCTGGGTGCGGTACTACCCTCCTTCGTTATCATCCTCGCGGTAGCGATGCTGTTTTCTGAGATCCGATATAACCCGACGGTAGAGGCTATCTTCAAGGGCATCCGTCCCGCGGTGGTAGCCCTCATTGCTGCCGCGGTCATTCGAATGGCAAGACATATATGATTTACTGGCAGTTACTGATATCGTTTTTGAAAGTCGGCGTTTTAGGTTTCGGCGGCGGGATGGCTATCCTCTCGCTCATCGAGCACGAAGTGCTGCGCTATGGTTGGATGACGGAGACGGAGTTTGCGGATGTGGTAGCGATATCGCAAGTAACGCCCGGTCCGATCGGCATCAACTGCGCCACATACGTCGGTTATACCGTGACGGGTAGCGTATGGGGCAGTGCGGTAGCGACGATGGCGGTGATTATCCCGAGTCTTATTATCATGTTCATCCTCTGCCGCGCCTATCAGCAGATTAGCGAGCGATGGAGTAAGACGCGCGCCTATCAGGTGACGATGCGCATCATCCGTATCTTAGTGGTTATTCTCATCGCCCACGCCGCGTATACGCTGATGACCCCCGCGATGTTCATCGATTGGAAGAGTTGGACGATCTTCGGGGTAGTGCTGGGGTTGATGCTGCTACCGATGGTAATAAAAAACAAAGTGACTGAAGTTTTCAGTCACCCTATCTTACTTATTTGCGTTTGTGGAATGGTCGGTTATGTCCTTTATGCTTAGCCGACCGGTGTTGCGCGACATAAGGGGGCGGCGTCTCGCCTAACTCTGCGGGCACGTTGAGGCGGTCGATATGTTTTTTCAAGAACCGCTCTATCTTATCAAAGAACCGTTGGTCCTCCTGACTGACGAGGGTGACGGCTACGCCGGTATTCTCCGCCCGGGCGGTGCGACCGATGCGGTGCACATAGTCCTCAGCATCCCGCGGGACGTCATAGTTGATGACGAGCGGTATATCGTCTACATCGATGCCTCGCGCCACGATATCGGTGGCAACGAGTACCCCTACCTTGCCGTTACGAAAGTCGAGCATGACCTCGTCGCGCTCCTTCTGCTCGAGGTCCGAGTGCATGGCACGCGCATCGATATGCGAGGCGCGCAGAATCTTCGTCAGGTCCTTGACCCGCTGTTTCTTCCCCGCAAAAAGGATGACCTTATGCGGTCCGGATTCGAGTTCATTGAGGAGGGTAAGCAGCATACGCGTCTTCTGTCCCTCGTAGAGGTCGACGGCGAGTTGCTGAATCGTTTCCGGCGGACGGGAGATGGCTATCTGTACCTCCTCGGGGTGGTGCATAATCGCTTTGGCCATACGGCGGATGTTCTCCGGCATGGTCGCGGAGAAAAGGATTGTCTGGCGGTCTGCGGGCAGTTGTTTAACGATGGTCATGATATCGTCATAGAACCCCATGTCGAGCATACGGTCGGCTTCATCGAGGATGAAATACTTCACGCCGGAGAAGTCGATATGGTAGATGTTCATGAGGCTGAGTAGTCGTCCGGGCGTAGCGATGGCGATGTCCGCGCCGGTCTGCAAGCCCGTGACTTGGGTACCCCATTCGCCTCCGCCGTTACCGCCGTAGATAGCCACGGACGAGAAGGGTACGTAGTACCCGAAGCCCTCCATCTGCTGGTCTATCTG
>CALCGR010000071.1 GCA_937901025.1 uncultured Bacteroidales bacterium | reverse complement strand
TTCTCCTCCTTGGGTTTCGGCGGGAAGGGGGCTACATAAAACTCGTTATATGCCGTTACATCGATGGTAAACGTCGATCCGTGTTGCGAGGTCAAACTGCCCTTAACATAAACCGTATCTCCCTCTTCGTTGAGCGAGAAAGTAAGTTCCCCTTCCCTAATATAATAAGGGGTATACTGTCCCCAATCCTCACCTCGAAGAGCGACATAGGACGGGTAATCGTTGCGGTTGAAATACCCGGGCGAAGCAATGAAGGTGCCGTCAGCACTGTCCGCCGAGAAGGTGAACGTCCCTACCGGCATCTCGAATTTGTCCGATACCCAGTCCAGCTCGATCCAGTCCAGTTTTTGGTTGACCGAATCCACGAGGTTGAAATTAATCCAACCCGTTTTTTCGCGGTTATCTCTTACGTCCACGATTTGCCCGATGAAGGCTTGGCTGACGGTTTGGGTAGGTTCAAAGCGATAGGGGTCTTCCTCCGGTTCGGGGGGAACATCGCCCGCCTTATACGCGAAGCGGAAAGGGGCGATTTCGTAGGTATAACTCGACCCATTGCGACTGGCTTGGACGGTGGCACAGAGTTCGCAAGTGTCGGAGTTGATGACGGTTATACTCAATTCGACTTTTGAATCTTCGTCGCACCAATACCGGTTCCCGTTATCCTTCTCCAAACCGCTGTCATAGTAGTAAATTGTACCCTCTTTGTTGGAGAACGAGCCCACGACGGACTGCGCCTTAGGCCACACATCTAAAAAAACAAGATAGGTTGCAGACGAAGTAGAAGCCGTAATATCGACAACATAATGGGGCTTATAGTCGGATTGGTCTTCAATCTCCACCTTACTGGCCGTTAAGTTATACGCAGCCCACAAAGGAGCACAAAAAACCATCAATAGGAATAAAAAAAGTCCTTTTTTCATAGATATTTCGCGAAATTTCGTGCAAAGATACACTTTTTTTTGGATATATCAAAATTTTTTTGTACTTTTGCGCCCAAATTGTATATTTTTATGGTAGACGTATTGTTTAGGAGCTTTGCTAGCGGGAGCAGCGGGAACTGCTATTATTTCGGGACCCGGTATCGCGGGATCCTGATTGATGCCGGTATCGCTGCTCGCACTATCCAACGCAATTTACGGGAGATGGGCCTCGATTTCCAGAATATCATGGGCGTCATCGTTACGCATGACCACGCGGATCATATACGCGCGGTCGGGACGCTGGGCGAGCGCGTGCATCTTCCGATTTACACCACGCCCGAGATTCACGAAGGTATCGACCGGAACTACGGCGTAAGGGAGAAACTGCGCACTTCTCGGCGCTATATCGAGAAGAATAAGGAGTTCGACATCGGCGGAATAAAAATCATGGCCCTCGGGGTGAACCACGATTCCACGGACTGCCTGAGTTATGTCATCGACTTTTGCGGCCAGCGCTTCATGCTGGTCACCGACTGCGGCTCGCCCCGCGAGGAACTGGAGGAGTATATGCGTACCACCAACCACCTCGTCATCGAGGCTAACCACGACGAGCAGATGCTGCTCAACGGACCCTATCCCACCTATCTTAAACAGCGTATCCTCTCCCCCAATGGGCACCAGAGCAACGAGACCTGCGCCGACGTCATCGAACGGGTCTATCATAAGGATATGCACAATATCTGGCTCTGCCACCTCAGTCCCGAGAATAACACCCCCGAACTGGCATACGAAGCCGTGGCGAACCGACTGCTCGACATGGGACTCGTGCCCGGCGAGGATGTCTACCTAAAGGCGCTCGACCGCTTGGACGCCGGTCCGCTCTACGCCCTCAACGATGCACCCGCCATCCCGCAAGAGATAGCGACCTCGCCAACCAATGAATCAGATGAACAATCACCAGAAGACTAATATGCAACAACTCGTCATCATTCCTACCTACAACGAGAAGGAGAATGTGGAGGCTATCATCCGCGCGGTGATGGCTTTGCCCGTGGTTTTTCACGTGCTTATCATCGATGACGGCTCGCCGGACGGCACCGCCAAGATCGTTAAACGCCTCATCAAAACCGACTTCGCCGACCGCCTGTTTATCATCGAGCGTACCGGCAAACTCGGCCTCGGTACCGCGTATATCACCGGTTTCAAATGGGCCATCGAACATAAATACGACTATATCTTCGAGATGGATGCCGACTTTAGCCATAACCCTAACGACCTCATCAAACTCCATGAGGCCCTTAGCAAACGCAAAGCCGATGTGGCTATCGGTAGCCGGTACCTCACCGGCGTGAATGTCGTCAACTGGCCCATGGGTCGCGTACTGATGAGTTACTTCGCCAGTAAGTATGTGCGTACCGTCCTGGGTGTCACCATCCACGATACCACCGCCGGCTTCGTCGGCTACCGCCGCCAAGTGCTCGAGACCATCGAACTCGATAAGATACGCTTCAAAGGCTATGCCTTCCAGATCGAGATGAAGT
>CALCGR010000070.1 GCA_937901025.1 uncultured Bacteroidales bacterium | reverse complement strand
GCGAAATCCGCGTAATAGCGCCAAAGGCGCGAGCGGGAGTTCCGTGCAATCTGTGGAATCTGTGAGAGATATTCGTTTTTCAATCTTCAATTCCACAAATGTTTCATCCACTCGCTCATCTTCTGCTCCTGCACATTGCCTTGCGCCTCCCAAAAACGTTTCCCTACCAACTCGTCCGGCATATATTGCTGCTTCACAAAATGGTTCGGGAAATCGTGGGCATACTGATACCCCTCGTGATAACCTAACTCCTCCATCAGTTTCGTAGAGGCATTCCTCAAATGCAGCGGTACGGGTTGGTTACCGCTATTCTGCACCTCACCCAAAGCCTTGTCTATCGCCAGGTAAGCGGAGTTACTCTTTTGCGAGGTAGCCAAATAAATAGTCGCCAACGCTAACGGGATACGGCCCTCCGGCCAACCGATCTTCTGCAACGTATCAAAGCACGCATTCGCTACCAACATCGCATTGGGATTGGCTAATCCGATGTCCTCACTGGCCGATATAACCAGTCGCCGCGCAATAAACGCCGGGTCTTCTCCCGCCGACACCATCCTCGCCAACCAATAGATGGCGGCATCCGGGTCACTGCCCCGAATCGACTTAATAAACGCCGAGATGATATCGTAATGCAACTCCCCGTCTTTGTCATACGCTACCGGGTTCTGCTGCAAGATCTTGGTTACTGTGTCGTTGTCGATAACGAGACCGGATTTTCCGGAATTTCCGGATGTTCCGGCTACCAGTTCCAAGATATTCAGCAGTTTTCGCGCATCGCCTCCGCTATACCGTAGCAGACTGTCCGTCTCCTTGACCTCAATCTGTCTCTCTCTCAGATACTCGTCCTGCGTCAAGGCGCGCTGCATCAGTTCCAATAAATCCGCCTTGTCGAGCGACTTAAGCACATATACCTGACAGCGGGACAATAACGGGTTGATAACCTCAAAGGACGGGTTCTCCGTCGTAGCCCCGATAAGCGTGATTGTGCCTTCTTCCACCGCCCCCAGCAGACTATCCTGTTGCGACTTGCTGAACCGATGGATCTCGTCGATGAAGAGGATAGGGGAGGCGCCTTTTTTCGTATCCGCATCCGCGAACAGACCGCCTTGCATGCGGGCAGCTTTCTTGGCTTGCTCAATGACCTCGCGTACCTCTTTCACTCCACTCGTCACCGCCGATAGCGTATAGAACGGACATTCCAACTCGTGGGCGATAATCTTAGCGAGCGTCGTCTTACCTACCCCCGGAGGTCCCCAGAGGATAAAAGACGTCAGACGATGACTCTCAATCATCTGCCTTAGCACCGCACCCGGACCTACCAGGTGCTGCTGTCCTATGTAATCACTCAGCGTCTTTGGACGCAATCGCTCGGCTAATGGTAGCATAATATTGGTCGATATATTGTTGTCTTTCCTCCTTACTGAGTTCGCGTATATGCGTCTCGGTATGGTCGTTCTCATCCTGTTTATATACCAGGAACTGCGTTCCCGCTTGCACCACAATCTGCGGGTTATGGGTGATGGCAATGATTTGCCTCGACGCGGACATGCGGGCCATGATCTGACCCATCTGTACCGCGACAGCACCGCTGACACCCGTGTCTATCTCGTCAAAGATAATCGTGGGTAGCCCCGTCGTGGACGCAATCAGCGCTTTGATAGAGAGCATGATACGCGCCATCTCACCGCCGCTCGCCACTTCGCTCACTTTCCTCAAGGACTGATTGAGGTTAGCCGCAAAGAGGAACTGCACATCGTCTTGTCCCGAACCCGTCAGGTCGGGTAGGGCGGTATAAGCGATATCTACCTTCGCGTGCACAATCCCTAACTGCGTGAGCATCTGCGTCATCGATTCCACGATCTGCTCCCTCACCGCCTTACGGGTCTTCGTGAGCACCGCCGCCGCCTCTGTCGCCTGTTGCCTATCCTCCGCCACTTCTTTCTCTAACGCGGCTATATCCTCGTCGAAATGACCGAAACGGTTCTGCTGCTCCTCGAACTCGTGTTGAAGACTCAGCAGCTCGTCTACCGTCTGTACGCGGTGTTTCTTTAGTAACGAGTTGATGAGGTCGATGCGCTCCTCGACCGCTTGTAACCGCTCAGGGTCGGCTTCGAACTTATCCGCTAAGCGCGAACACTCCTCCGCGATGTCCTTGAGTTCGATCTCTACACTGCGTATACGCTCCTGTACCTGCTCGTCGGCATCGCTCACATCCATTGCGTGCAGCAGTTGAATGATATTCGGTTCGTTATCGTTGAGGTGATAGACGGCCTCTTGTAAGCGTTGGTGTATCCGGTCGGCGTGCGACAAACGATATTGTTCGGTCTCCAGCTCCGTCTCCTCCCCGCTGACTAGTCGCGCCTCGGTCAGTTGTTCTAACTGATAAGCGATATAGTCTTGGTCCGCCGAACACTTAGCCGCTATGGCGCGCAGGTCCGCTAAGGCTTGTGTCGCCCGGGTATAACGCTCATAGGCCTCCGAATAGACTTGCCGCTCCTTGTCGTTTTGGGCAATAGCGTCTACGATACCCAACTGAAAACTATCGTCATTGAGCATCAGGTTCTCGTGTTGCGAATGGATATCCACCAACCGATGCGCCAGGGCTTTGAGTTCGGCTTGACTCACCACCTCGTCATTCACCAGCGAACGGGAACGACCATTGCTGTTGAGTTCGCGGCGGATGACGACCTCTTCGCTCCCGTCAGCAAACGTGGCTTCAATCACGCAATGCGTCTCGCCTTCGGTGATGGTCTTCGTATCCGCCCTACCTCCCATCACGAGCGATAACGCCCCGAGGATAATCGTCTTACCGGCACCGGTCTCACCTGTGAGCACCGAGAACCCGTTCTTTACGTCAATATCCAAGTTCGATATCAACGCGTAGTTCTTTATGTATAGATGCGTTAACATTCCTATTTCTAATTTCTATGTCTATTTCCTATGTCTATTTCCGTCCCTCCCCCGCTCGTCGGGGCGTTCCGTCGCCCCCAATGGGGTCCCCGGGAAGTACCACTTTCTGGGGAGAGGAGGAATCGCGGGTACCCCTGCCGAAGCGGAGC
>CALCGR010000069.1 GCA_937901025.1 uncultured Bacteroidales bacterium | reverse complement strand
TATTTTTTATATGTGCAAATATTTTTGAAGAAAAATGTAAAAAAATATCATTTTTTGCTAAAAAACTTGCGTTTTTGGGTGTAGAGGGGTAGAGGAGTAGAGGAGTAGAGGGGTAGAGGAGTAGGGTTAATTGGTGAGAGGAGACAAATAGTGGAACTCGTAGGCGGGATCGGGATAGAGGACGTGGCGGACATCGTCCAAGACCTCGTCGGGACAGACGACCCCGCGCTCCCAGAAGTCATTAGCCCCGGTAGGGGTGGAACGCTTGAGGTAGTTATACACCCGCGCGTCTTGATACGCCCTAAACCACGTATGACGGGTATCCAAGGCCGCGAGAGCGGCGAGGGAATGTACATCCGACCCGATCCACACCTCCGCCTGACGGAAGGCGAGCAGCGCCTGCTCAATCGTCAGCGGCAGGCTGCCGCGAGCCGTGTCCGAGGCATAGACATAGGAGGCACCTGCATCGCGGAAGATTTGTCCCATGAACGAGCGGCCGGTAGGTACATACCACGTACCGCGAAAAGACTGTCCGGACATTAAAACCGGACCCGCGGTAGGGGGGCACAACGCAGCGATAGAATCGTAAGCCCCACGCCTGAAATTGAAGATACTATCGGCTGCGCGTTCTTTATGCAGAACCTCCCCTACCCTGCGGATCCAGCCGGCCCGCGCCAGCGGGTCTGATTCTTTCCACTCATTGATCTCTACGATCTCTATACCGAACCGTCTTACCTGGTTCCACCAGGCAGGTTCCTGCATCCCGTAACTCGTCACAAACACCACATCGGGCTTCGCACGCAACAACGCCTCGATGTTCGGCTGCAGGTCCGAACCGATATCCACATACTCCGCCTCCGGCGGCAAGGAATACACCAGTTGCGGATTCGCTACCGCCACGATACAATCCAATGCATCCAAGGCCGCGAGGAAACCGACATGCGTCGCCGAGGTGACCGCGACGCGGGGGATTGAGGATTGAGGATTGAGGATTGAGGATTGAGGACGGAACTTGCCGCAGGCGCAGAGCGCCAGCGCACATATAATTATGATAAGTAGTCGTTTAGTCATTAGTCGTTAGTTATTAGTCGTTAGTTATTTAACTAACGTCAGATGTCCGGGGACATCGTCCGTGAAGACGGTCCAGAGGCGTTTCCCTTCGGGCGAATAGCAATAGAGCCGTCCTGCGGACGCATAATTGCGCACATCGGAAAGGTAGATGCGTTTGGTATCAGGATGAACCAAAAGGCCATACGGGGTCTGAATATCCGTATCCGTTCCGTCAGTGATAAAGTTCTCCTTGACCACCTTACGGGTGGTTACATCAACGACCTTAAACGACCCGGCGGCAATAGCGTAGAGGTGGTCTCCATCCAGCCAAACATCGTCCACCCGGATATCGAGCGTATCCGTGACCTCGTACGTCTTCGTGCTCACGCAACAAAGGCGCGAAGGGATATCCCCATAGTTGCCGTGAGAGACTACCCACAGTTGGTCATGACTATCCGCCACGAGTTGAAAGAGGTTGGGTGCGACCTTAATCTCCTTCGTCGTCGTGAACGAGGTGAGGTCAATGACCGAGATTGTACTGTCATATTTCGGGTAGAGGTACCCTCCCGAATTAGCAGCAAAGAGTTCGTTACCGACCATAGCCAGTCCCTCCGGTTGGTTCCCCACACGACAGGAGTCCGTAATTTTTAGACTATTCAAGTCCAACTTATACACATAATTGACATAGGTGGAGACATAACCAAACCCGTCCTTACAAACCATAAACCGCGGATTAGTCACCTGCACCGCCCCTATATGGCGACCCTGCAGGTCCATCACTTCCACGAGGTTCGAGGCATTGATAACCGCATAAATGCGGCTATCATAAACGACGAGGTCATTGCCCACATCGCCCATGCCTTCGGCCATCGAGGGATTAGCATGACCAAAGAGGTCATGGGTATAATTGCCCTTACGAAAATCGAAGAAATCGAGGGAACAATTATTCGATCCCCACATCCCCTCATTGAGGATCAAGAATCCCGCATAATTACTTGACTCAGCGTCACATACGTGTTCTACGTTGTCTGCTAAAACTTCGGATTCGGGTTCCGTTGTCGGCGTGGTGCACGCACTAAAAGTCCACCCGCAAAATACACTTGCCATTAAACCCCGGCATAGGGTAGTTTTTGATGATTTCATACTGTTGATTTAATAAATTGTTAAACTCTAATCCTGTATACAGTTTTTTTGGATTTTTCGTAAATTGCCATGTATATCCCACGCATATATCGTGCGTGGACCACGCGTCGAGATGGTGTTTTTTTGAGTTGACCGAACCCGTATAACGCTCGCCCACATACACAAAAGCGTAATGAAACGTCAGCCCGTGCCAACTGAGGCGCGCCATTGCCGCACCCGAATGAACGGGGATATATGCGATCTGACCATTGTAGGTGATATCCGTAGGATCGGTTTTGTCTTGTGCCCGCTGGTAAGTATAACTCCCTTCCACATCCAAGTCTACCTCGTGGGGAAGTTCGAACAAGAGTCCTATCCGTGCCTCGCAACCGAGGTCTTCGACCTTGCCGATGTTCATCATCGACCAGCGGAAGAGGGTGTTACTCTTGGGAAGGGCGACGATCTTATCGGTGATGCGGTTATAGAATCCCGTAAGCCCTACCCGCGGGGTGATGCCCCGCAGAGCGTGCCGGCTGTTACTGAACGTGATACGTTTCTCGTAGGACGAACCCAATTCCACCTGGTGGGCATTCTCCGGTCTCAGGTTCGATATCCCCACCTCCCCATAATAGAGGTCATTGAACGAGGGCATCCGGTAGGACTGCTTGTACATCGCGCGAAGGTACCACTGTTCGCTGAGGAGCGGTTGGAACCCCACCGTCGCCGACGGCGAGAGGTGGTTGTACCGCTGCGCGGGTTGGCGTTGGAGGCGGTTATCGATATACTGAAAGACCCCGGCGAGGCTCGCACTGAGCCATTGATAATGTATATCGGTGGAGAGCGACGCATACCCGCTATGGCGGTCGACGCGCTCCATGCCGTATTTGTTCGTGATGAGGTTGTCGTACTGATAATCGCCGGAGGCGGCTATCGTCCACCAGGAGAAGATGCTGTATTGCAACGCAAGAGAGGCATACGCCTCCTGCTGCGTAAACGAGTCATCAAAGGCGTAAGTGGTAGTATCGGGATTGAGGTACCTGAGGTAATCGTTCGCGTACTTGAACTTCATCTTGAGTTTCAATACCCTACTCCCCTCCTCCTCTACTCCCATACACCAGGTTTTATCCAAGCTACCCTGCACAAAACCATTGCGGTCCCACTGGTGTTCCGCGCTCGTCCACGCGTTCCTTACTATCGCGCGCGGGATCCCGCGTGAGGAGGCGTAGTAATAGCCCCGGAGTTGGTAATGGCCTTGCGGCATCGAGCCCATGAGCGCCAGTTCGGCCCGAAGGGCCTGTATCTCCCCGTTCTGTCTTACCGCAATAGTATCCCCTACTCCTCTACTCCTCTCCTCCTCTACTCCCCTTCTAAAGTGGTAGCGCCCGGTGGCGAAGAGGTATTCGGCATGGGCGGAGAGGGAGAGGGATTTCGTCAGTTGTTGGTCATAGCGGATGGAGGGGTTGGCGAGGCCGAAGGCCCCTGCTTTCATGCCGACGCTGACGTTATAGGTCTTGCCGTCCTTGAACGAGGGTTGGCGGGTAGTGAGATAGACGGTAGAGGCGGAGGTGAGTTCCTTGGCGCTGAGCAGTTCCTGCGTAGGTTGGCCGTGGTAGAGGGTGACGGCAGCGAGGTTATCCATGGAGAACTTCCCGAGGTCGACGGTGCCGTTCTGGGCATTGCCTATCTCGATGCCGTCGTATAGCACGCCCACGTGTTGGCTACCCATCGAGCGGACGTCGATGGTCTTGATGCCCCCTACGCCGCCGTAGTCCTTGACCTGTACCCCGCTGAAGTAACGGATCGCGTCCGCGACGGATTGAGGTTGCAAAGCCTCCAGGGCCTTCCCGGACAAAGTCTGGGAAGAGGGGGTAGAGGAGTAGAGGGGTAGAGGGGTAGGGTGATGAGCGACGACTTCGACTTCGTCGAGGTTAAAGAGGGCGCGGAGGCTATCGAGTTCAGCAGAGGACATAGCGACAGCAGGGGTGGGCAAAAGGCACACCACGCACGCAATCAGTGATATGGAAAAAACGTTCCTTGTCATGGTTCAATCCTAGTCCCGGAGGATGAAACATCGTGCAATGGTTGTCTTCTGACTTATCTCAGCGTTGAGGAGTAGCCTTCCCGGTGGCGTCACCAGTGACTTAAAGATGTCTCGTCAACTCTATTGAGAATCACAGCAGCGGGTCTGTGCAGGTCTTTCACCTGCTTCCATTACCAATTGCGAGTGCAAAGGTACGACTTTTTTTTGACATGTGCAAATATTTACGTGCATTTTTTAAAAATATTTGCACATAACAATTTTTTTTTGTAATTTTGTAGCGCAAAATAAATCTATACTTATGGAAACATTAGATTGGCTCGTTATTTCAGTATTTGTATGTGCACTCATCGGTATCGTAGTGCACGTCATTCGTCAAAAAAACAACAACTCCGCGGACTATTTCTTAGGCGGTCGGGATGCCACTTGGCTCGCTATTGGTGCCTCCATCTTCGCCTCGAATATCGGTTCGGAGCACCTGATTGGTCTGGCCGGAGCCGGTGCCTCATCGGGTATGGCGATGGCGCATTGGGAGATACAGGGATGGATGATCTTACTGCTCGGTTGGGTGTTCGTCCCTTTCTACTCCCGCAGTATGGTGTACACCATGCCGGAGTTCTTGGAGCGCCGATACAATAAGCAGTGCCGCACGATCTTATCCGTCATCTCCCTCATCAGTTATGTGCTGACGAAAGTAGCCGTCACGGTTTACGCCGGCGGTTTGGTCTTCCAACAAGTGTTCGGGATAGAGGAGCTCTGGGGCATCGATTTCTTCTGGATTGCCGCCATCGGGCTCGTGCTCATCACGGCTTTATATACGGTATTGGGCGGTATGAAATCCGTGCTTTATACGTCGGTATTGCAGACCCCCATCCTACTGCTCGGTTCGGCGATTATCCTCGTTCTAGGATTGAAGGCCATCGGCGGATGGGATGCGCTGATGGCGTCCTGCAGTGCGGTGGAGGTGAATCAATACGGCGACCACATGACCGACCTCATGCGCGACTTACGCGATCCGGACTTCCCGTGGCTCGGTGCACTCATCGGTTCGGCGGTCATCGGTTTTTGGTACTGGTGCACCGACCAATATATCGTACAGCGCGTCCTATCGGGCAAGAACGAGCGGGAGTCGCGCAGAGGAACCATCTTCGGCGCCTACCTCAAGCTGCTGCCCGTGTTCATCTTCCTTATTCCGGGTATGATTGCTTTTGCGCTCAGTAAGGACGGTATCGTGGTCAACGGCGAGGTGTTCCATCTGAGTATGCCGGACGCCGCCTTCCCCGTGTTAGTGGCCAAGTTGTTACCCGCGGGCGTGAAGGGATTGGTCGTTTGCGGTATCCTCGCGGCGCTGATGAGTTCGCTGGCGTCGCTATTCAACTCCTCGGCGATGCTGTTCACCATCGATTTCTATAAGCGTATCCGTCCTCAGACACCCGAGAAAAAACTGGTACGAATCGGTCAGATAGCGACGGTGGTCATCGTCATCCTCGGTATTTTATGGATTCCGATCATGCGCAGTATCGGTAGTGTACTCTACAACTACTTACAGGACGTTCAGTCCGTCTTAGCCCCGGGTATTGCCGCGGCGTTCCTCTTAGGTATCTGCTGGAAACGCGCCTCCGCGAAAGGCGGTATGTGGGGTCTGATTAGCGGTATCGTCATCGGCTTGACACGACTGGGTTCCACGGTATATTTCAGCAATCACCCTGCCGCGGCGGACAGTTGGTTCAAGGCGGTGTTCTACGACTTCAATTGGCTGTATTTCTGCGGAACGATGCTCATCGTTTGCTGCCTGGTGGTGATTGGGGTGAGTCTCTTTACCCAAGCCCCCGACGAGAAACAGATTCAGGGTCTGGTGTTCGGTACGGCTACCCCCGAACAGAAAGCCGCTACGCGCGCCAGTTGGAATCATTGGGATATTATTCATACATGTATCATCTTAGGCATTACGATTGCCTTCTATTACTATTTCTGGTAAGATGCTTGAAGAACTCAAACAGCGTGTGCTGCAAGCCAACCTGGACTTGGTCAAGCACGGATTAGTCCTCTTTACGTGGGGCAATGTGTCGGGTATCGACCCGACCCGTCAGTATATGGTTATCAAACCCAGCGGGGTGGATTACGAGGGTATGACCGCCGACGATATGGTGGTGGTGCGAATCAGCGACGGTGCCGTCGTCGAGGGGCATTATAAGCCCTCCAGCGATACGGCTACTCATCTCGTTCTGTACCGCGCCTTTCCGTTGATAGGCGGAATTGTGCACACCCACTCCACCTACGCTACCGCTTTTGCGCAGGCGGGTAAAGGGATACCGAATATCGGGACGACGCAAGCCGACTATTTCGACGGCGATATCCCTTGTACGCGTTCGCTCTCAGCGCAGGAGATTGCGGGCGATTACGAGACCGAGACCGGCAAGGTAATGGTCGAGACGTTTGCCAACCTGCACTTAGACCCCGCCGCCATTCCGGGGGTGCTGGTAAGGCACCATGGTCCCTTCGTATGGGGTAATAGTCCCGAACAGGCCGTCTATCACGCGGTAGTGATGGAGCAGTGCGCGAAGATGGCGTATCTGAGTCTGAACTTGGAGCCAAAGATTGTAATGGAACCGGAACTGATAGCGAAACACTTCGGTCGCAAGCACGGCAAGGACGCTTATTACGGACAAAAATAAAACAATATACTATGAAAAATCTAGAACTATGGTGGGTCACAGGGGCCCAGTTACTGTACGGAGGCGATGCCGTTGTACAAGTCGATCAACATTCCAAAGAGATGGTAGCCGGTCTGAATGCTGCCGGAATCATTCCCATCCCTATTGTATATAAAGGTACGGCTAACTCCTCGAAAGAGGTGGAGGCGGTGATGAAGGACGCAAATAACTGCGCTCAATGCGTAGGCGTGATCACATGGATGCATACGTTCTCCCCGGCGAAGATGTGGATTAAGGGGTTGCAGGCTTTACAAAAACCCTTGCTTCATTTCCACACGCAATATAACGCCGAAATCCCTTGGGCCACGATGGACATGGATTTCATGAACCTCAATCAAAGCGCCCATGGCGATCGGGAGTTTGGTCATATCTGTGCGCACCTGCGCAAACCCCGTAAGGTGGTGAGCGGTTACTGGCAGGACCCGAGTGTACAGCAGCATATCGCCGTATGGGCACGCGTGGCCGCGGCATGGGCAGATGCACAGGATATGCGCATCCTGCGTTTTGGCGATCAGATGAACAATGTAGCCGTCACGGACGGCGATAAAGTGGAGGCGGAAGTGAGGATGGGTTATCACGTGGATTATTACCCCGTGAGCAACCTGATGGAATATTATAAAAAAGTGACGGACACGGAGGTGGACGCACTCGTAGAAACCTACAAGCAACTCTATACGATTAAGATTGACGAATGCGGACCCGCCGTTTATTGGGAGAAAGTGCGTAACGCTGCCCGCGCGGAGATAGCCATTCGTCGTGTCCTCCAAGACGAAGGGGCGAAAGGGTTCACCACGAACTTCGACGACTTAGGTGAGGTGGACGTAAACGACCCGCATTTCTTAGGATTAGACCAGATTCCGGGATTGGCCAGTCAGCGCCTCATGGCGGAAGGCTACGGTTTCGGCGCCGAGGGCGACTGGAAGAGTGCTGCCCTCTACCGTACCGTTTGGTACATGACCCAAGGATTAAAAGGCGGTTGTTCTTTCCTCGAGGATTATACGCTCCATTTCGACGGCGAACGTTCGGCCATCCTGCAATCCCATATGTTGGAGATCTGTCCGCTCATTGCTGCTAACAAGCCTCGTTTGGAGGTACATTTCTTAGGGATAGGCATACGTAAAGAGCAAACCGCCCGTCTGGTCTTTGACTCCAACACCGGTTCCGGTGTAACGGCTACGGTCATTGACTTAGGTAATCGTTTCCGCCTCATCGTAGGGGACGTAGAATGTATTGAGCCCAAGCCGCTACCAAAATTACCGGTAGCCAATGCGTTATGGATACCCCAACCGAACTTCGAAATAGGTACCGAAGCATGGATCCTCGCCGGCGGAACGCACCATAGTTGTATGTCGTACGCCATCACCCCTGAGTATTGGGAAGACTACGCCGAGATAGCGGGCATCGAGATGCTGCATATCAACAAGAACACCACGATAGAGGAGTTTAAGAAAGAACTACGATTCAACGAGGTGTACTATTTGTTAAACCGTTCAGTACAAATGTGATATGACCCATAAAGAACTTATCCCATCGGGGCAAGCCATCCTCGGTATCGAACTCGGTTCAACCCGCATCAAGGCGATGCTCATCGGACCCGACTATCGTCCACTTGCCTCCGGTTCCCATACTTGGGAAAACCAACTGACGAATGGTCTATGGACATATAGTGAGCAAGCTATTTGGACGGGGATGCAGGAGGCATACCTCGATTTAAGAAACCGGGTAAGGGAGCAATATGGTTGCGAGATAGAGCACGTAGCCGCCATCGGTATCAGTGCAATGATGCACGGATATATGGCGTTCAAGGGCGAAAAACTGCTCTATCCTTTCCTTACCTGGCGCAACACGAACACGGGGGAAGCGGCGAAGCGATTAAGCGAAGTCTTTCACTTTAATATCCCACTACGCTGGAGTATATCCCACCTATACCAATGTATCTTAAACAACGAAGAGCATGTAGGTCATATTGATTTCATGACCACCTTGGCAGGGTATGTGCATTGGCGCCTGACGGGTAAGAAAGTGTTAGGTGTAGGGGACGCCTCGGGAATGATTCCCGTAGACCCCGCCACCCGGACGTATAACGCCACGATGGTGAGCGCCTTTGATACACTCATTGCCGACCGGCACTACTCGTGGCACTTGTCAGACATCCTTCCTAAGGCCCTGATGGCGGGCGAAGAGGCCGGTCAACTCACTGAGGCGGGTGCACGTTTATTAGACCCCTCCGGTACGCTACAAGCCGGTGCGGTGTTCTGTCCGCCCGAAGGCGATGCCGGTACGGGTATGGTAGCCACCAATGCCATCGAACCCCGTACAGCTAACCTATCTGCCGGTACGTCCTCCTTCTCTATGGTGGTGCTGGAGCACCCGCTCTCGCGGCCCTACGAGGCCATCGATGTCGTCACCACCCCGGATGCTAAGGAGGTAGCGATGGTGCATTGCAACAACTGCACCTCGGATATCAATGACTGGATACGCGTCCTCGGAGAGACGTTACAGACGTTTGGGGTGAGTTCGAATACAAACGATCTGTATTCACGTCTGTTCGAGGCCGCGCTACAGGGCGACCCCGATGCGGGAGGACTGCTGTCCTATAACTATATCTCCGGCGAACCGATCATGGGCGTGCCCTCCGGTCTGCCGTTGATGGTGCGGGCGGAGGGTAGTCGGTTTAGTCTGCCGAACCTGATGCGCATGCACCTCTATAGTGCGATTGCGGTACTGCGCATCGGTAACGAGATTCTCACCCAAAACGAGCATGTGCGCATTGACCGCATCACCGGACATGGAGGATACTTCACCACCCCGATTGTAGGACAAACGATGGTAGCGGCGGCCCTCAACACCCCCATCTACACCATGCAGACCGCCGGCGAAGGCGGCGCTTGGGGAATCGGCCTACTAGCCGCCTATCGGCTGCAAGGCGCAACGATGTCCCTACCCTATTTCCTGAATAGACAAGTCTTTAACGGTACACAGGGAACGAAAGTGGAACCCAAAGCCGAAGATGTAGCGGGTTTTAACCGCTGGATAGAACAATACCAAACTTATTTTAAAAAACTATATCTATGAAAAAATCCATTCTGATGATGACATCCATCATCGCCCTTCTCTGTTCTTGTCATCAACAAGACTTTTATACACTCACCAATGGACAAGGTATGCAAGTGGTTATCACCCCCTATGGCGGACGTATCGTCCAACTATGGGTACCCGACCGTTACGGCGAAAGGAGGGATGTGGTACTCGGGTTTGACAACCTCAACGACTATCAGACGATTCCTTCCGATTTCGGGGCCTGCATCGGACGCTATGCTAATCGTCTCAACCACGGTCGCATCACCATCGCAGGCAAGGAATATCAACTGCCCACGAATAACTTCGGTCACACCTTACACGGCGGTCCGACGGGCTGGCAATATCAAATGTATAAGGTGAAGCAGTTGGACGAGCACCGTCTTAAAGTGACCATCGTTTCTCCTGACGGGGATAACGGTTTTCCGGGCGCAGTGACCGCTAGTTGCACCTACACCTTAGGGGACGACAATACCCTGCGGATGGATTATGAAGCCACCACGACCCAACCGACGGTTATCAATATGACCAATCACTCCTACTTCAACCTCCACGGCGATGCTGCGCTATCAATCTTAGACCATGAGCTATGGATTAATAGTAAGGCGATGACTCCCGTTGACTCTACGTTTATGACTACCGGGGAGATTTGTTTGATAGAGGACGGGAATCCGTTTGATTTCTACACACCTAAGACGATTGGGCAGGATATTGATGCTGATAACGAGCAACTCGCCAATGGGGACGGATATGACCATAACTGGGTACTGCAACGGTCAACCGAGAACGGTATCGAACCGGCAGCCGTGTTATACTGCGAACAGACGGGTATTCGGTTGGAGGTATTGACCACAGAACCCGGGATACAAGTTTATTCGGGTAATTTCCTGGACGGCACGATTACCGGTAAGTATGGTATCCGTTACGACAAGCGCCATGCCGTATGCTTAGAGACGCAGAAATATCCGGATACGCCGAATAAACCGGAATGGCCATCGGCATTTCTTAACCCGGGCGAGACCTATCGCTCCACGACCATCTTCGCTTTCAGTGTAGCGCAATAAATGAATGCCATATATATAACAAAGGAGCCCGAGTTTCCTCGAGCTCCTGAAAATGGCGGCTACCTACTCTCCCACAAAACGCAGTACCATCGGCGTTGCTGAGCTTAACGACCCTGTTCGGAATGGGAAGGGGTGGGACCTCAGCGCTATAACCACCTAAATATGGGGTTGACATATTGACGTAAAAGCTTTACGAGCTGTTTCGTTTTTAGAAAAACGAACCGCAATTCTGCGATCAAGTCGCGAATTGCATCTTTTGTTCTAGAAAAAGATTTTGGGCAATTAGTACTGCTCGGCTTTATGTCACCATTGTACACCTGCAGCCTATCAA